>DATJKO010000197.1:0-3350 GCA_035491355.1 Pyrinomonadaceae bacterium | reverse complement strand
AGCTGAAACGTAATCAGGATCGTCGAAGTGTTTGAGTCTTCCTGAGCTGGGCCAACTCTCGATTGGTGCGGCACCTTCCCGGTCGCGACCCGCACGGCCCGGAAAGACGCCTTCATAATCGAATGCTTCAGGTTTCAATGGCATAGAAACGCACGACGTTATTACACGTAACCAACCACGCAGTAGAGCTTGCCAACCTTGGTCATGGTGTGACGACTGAATCCGGCTTCCTTCATCAACTGGCTGATGCGCGCGGCGCTGTAGAAGTAAACGTCGCAGCCCTTGATCGTCAGGCGCACTTTGCGCACCGGTGCGCGCCACGTCCACAACCGCGGAAACGCCATGATGGCTTTGTCAGTGCTGACTTCGCGCATCCTCTTCATCACGGGCAGCGGATTGCTGATGTAGTCGAAGAGCCCGATACCGAAACTCACGTCAAACTTCGTTTCGGGGTTGTACTCCAGCAGATCAGTCTGAATGAATGTGCACCTGTCAGACAGGTTCTCGGCGTCGCTCGACTTCTTACACAATCCGATCATCACTTCGGAGATATCGATCCCGACAACCTTCGCCGCGCCCTTACGCGCGAGTTCAAGTGAATAGAGCGCGTTGCCGCAACCGACGTCCAGAAACGTCCGGCCTTTGATGGGCTCGCAGTTCGCAATCGTGAACTGATAGCGCTCGTACATGTCTTTGCGAAAGATCTGATCGAGCGTGTTGAAGAATTTCGATTTGCGATGCGTGTAGATACTCTGGAAAGCATCAGCCTCGCTGTTCCAGAAAGCGCGCTGGGCTTGAATTTCGTTGCTCAAATCTGAAGCACCTCTCTAACCGTGGTGAATTGGAAATCGTTGACGAGCCGGTCTAACCGGCGCTCCGTTTGATCTAAATTGCGATAGTGACGAAACTTTTGAGAACGCGACAAATTTTTTATCCGCGGCTGTTCCGGGTCGACTTCCCAGGGATGCAGGTAAAACACGACCGACCGCCCCTGCTCGTTGACCTTCCGCATGCAGAAGCGCGTGTAGGTGTAGGGGAACAAGCGGAAGTAACCACCGCCGCAGAACGGAAAGCGGCGCCCAAACATCTCGAGCACGCTCATCGGAAATTCGTAAAGCTTGTCTGTGATCTTGTACGGACTCAGCGGGGCATCGGCGATGCCGTAGTCAGGATGAAAACCAACGGGAAACACCGACGAATCGTACTGGAAACCATACTTCTCGAGGATCGGCAGCGCCCAACCCTTGGTCGCGTTCACCATCGAAAACGACGGCGCGCGAAACCCGATTGGCTGCGACTTGATCCCGGTCTTCGCGATGGCTTCCAACGCCTTGCCGAGATCTTCGTCAAATTCTTCGGGCGTGATCTCGGTCAGCAGGAGATGGTTGTAACCATGTACACCGATCTCGTGACCACGCGCTTCAACTTCGCGTATCAGATCCGGCGCGCGATCAGCCACCCAACCGAGAATGAAAAACGTCGCGCGAACGTTGTGACGGTCCAGCAGATCCAGAATGCGGGTCGTGTTGGCGCGCACGCGCAGATCGCACTTGTCCCAATCGTCGCGCTTAATCGCTTGCGCGAGATTGTGCACGCAGAACCAATCTTCCAGGTCGATCGACAGTGCGTTCTTCACGCCATTTATTCGCGGCTCGGTTCCCAACGCGTATACCTCTCACCGGTCAAAAACTTAACGAACGCAATCAACGACGCCAGGTTCGTGATCACGAAGTACTGCGGCAACGCCAGCAGACTAAACGTCACACCCAATCTCTCGAGCGCCCACGAAACCAGTGCCGCCAGATAAAACGCGACTTGCATCAAGAACACAGCCGCGTAAAAGGCATTACGTGGAACGAGAAAAGCCGACGCGATAAAGATCGCAATGAGAAACACCGGCACCAGATAGCGCATCAGCTTATGTGACCATAATTGGATCGCATAGAACCCGCTGCGGAACGGATTCAGTACAGAGCGGTTCCGCCAGAGGTCAGCGAATGTCTGCGAGATAATTCGTACGCGTGCCGCCAGTTCCTTCTTCGCCTGGCGGTTCGGTTCTTCGGTACAGACCGCCTCGGGAACGTAAACCGCCCGCAAGCCCTGTTCCACCATCGTCGTGGCGATGATGAAATCACTGCAAGCTTCGTTATAAAGCGGAATATAGGCCGATGCGCGCACCGCATACATGCAGCCGCAAACGCCGATGAGCGAGCAGACCGCGCTCTCGTGTCGCTTCAAAAAGAACTCGTAATTCCAATATGACTGAGTGCCGGTGCCAACGCTTGAATCTTTCTCGTCCTGGTAGATGACGCGTCCGGTGACACAGCCGACGCTCTTGTCGGCAAATGCCGGGACCATCAGTTTCAGGACGTCGGGCCGATAGTGTGTCGTCGCATCCGAGAAGACGATGATCTCGCCGCGCGCTTTGGTCACCGCCGCATTCTGGGCCGCAGTCTTGCCGTGCCGTTCTTCCTGACGATGCAATCGAACACCGCGCGAAGCAAAGCTGCGGGCGATCTCGTCAGTTCGATCGGACGAGCAGTCAGACGTTACGATGACTTCGAGATGCGATGGCGGGTAATCGAGGGCGAGCGTGTTTTCGAGTTTGGCGGCGAGGTCTCGTTCCTCGTTGTAGGCCGCGATGACGACGGTGACGGAGGGCGTCCAGTGTCCGCTTTTGACCGGCTTTGGTCTGATCCGGCTAAGCAGAAGGAGCAGGAGGGGATAGCCGATATAGGCATATCCAATCGCTGCCACACTCAACCAAAAGATTGCCTCCACTGCTTTACCCGCACTCCCTCTTAAACTCGGTCACATTAAAGCAGAAAGCTGCGGCGTTTGTTAACGCAGCAGCCCCAAAAACACACATTAAACGGATTTGCGCTAAACGGCGACCTCTTTCTCTTCAATCTCAAAAACCAGGGTCTTGACGTGTTCCCGCAGCGCCAGCTCAAACTGCTTCGCCTCCTCAACCTCGCCAAAGGACAGCGCCCTCAACTCCTGCTCGATACGCCGGCGATAATCTGACACCAATGAATCAGAAACGCCTAATGCCGCCGCAACTTCCAATTGCGTCGCATGATCGGGGCTCAAATAGCAATACCAGAGCACCCCGATTATCCTGTTGTACTGCTTCACTTTCCCGCGAACCGCCTCATTCAGGCTCACCAAAAACTGGTCCACGTAGCCGGCGGCTTCCCGCTCCGACTCCCGGCGCACGAGCCCTTCTTCCGGGTTCTCGCGCTTGTCTACCGGCTCGTAACTATTGCCGTTTTCACTGTCGCTGTCGTCGCCGTCGAGGGGGACCAGGTAGATGTCCATCACTGGCAAACGCGACATCACGAGGCTTC
>DATJKO010000196.1:0-4173 GCA_035491355.1 Pyrinomonadaceae bacterium | reverse complement strand
GTTCTGCTGCACGAACAGCTCGGGCATATCGACGCCGAGCGTAGTGCAGGCAATCTGCAGCTTTGCGTACAGGTCGGGACACTGCGTCGGCGTGACTTTCACCGCGCTGGCCGTGAAGATCACGCTAATCGCCGACTCGCCGGTCAGCGCGAGGAGTTTCTTCAGCGCCGAATCGATCCCGGGAATCGCGCGCAACGCGGCCAGCGCCCGGCGATCGTCGGGATGGATGTACTGGTCCTTGTCGAGCCGCGCAAATTTCTTGTGCGGCTCATCGGAGAGCGGCAGCCGGCAGCGGCCACAGCGTGCGTCACCGCCCGTTTCCGTGCGTACCTGGTTTCGCTGGCCGCAGAAGCGGCAACGGATTGAATTTTCGTTGTCAGCCATGTTGGTGCTCATAATATCAGTGTTTGAAATGCCTCACACCTGTAAAGACCATCGCCAGACCATGCTCGTTTGCGGCTGCGATTGCCTCATCGTCGCGAACTGAGCCGCCGGGTTGGATTACAGCGGTGATACCGTGATGCGCGGCTTCGTCGATGCCGTCGCGAAAGGGGAAAAATGCGTCAGAAGCGAGAACTGATCCGGCGACGGGAAGTTGCGCGCGCATCGCTCCGAGGCGCACGGAATCAACGCGCGACATCTGTCCCGCGCCGACGCCGACTGTCTGGCCGTCGCGCGCATAGACGATCGCGTTTGACTTGGTGTGCTTGCAAACTGTCCAGGCGAACAGTAACGCGCGGATCTCCTCTTCCGAAGGTTGTCGTGACGAGACGACCTTCAAGTCTTCGCGTTTCAGCTGGTGGTGGTCACGCGTTTGGACCAGCATGCCGCCGCTGATCTGTTTGTACTCGGGACCTTTTGTCGGTTCAGTTGAATCCATGCGCAGCACGCGCAAGTTCTTCTTTGACTTCAGTATCTCGAGCGCCGCGTCGTCGTAGCCGGGCGCGATCACCACTTCGGTAAATATCTTCGTGATTTCCGTTGCCGCTTCTGCATCCACCGCCCGGTTGACTGCGACTATGCCACCAAAGGCGGATACCGGATCCGTTGCCAGTGCTTTTTGATATGCGACAGCGACAGTGTCTCCTTGTCCGACGCCCGCGGGATTTGTGTGTTTGATGATCGCGCAGGTCGTCGCGGTGAAATCGCAGACGAGTTGCCATGCCGCGTCAGCATCGACGTAGTTGTTGAACGACATCTCTTTGCCGGACAGCAACTCCGCGTTCGCGACTCCGCCGCCTTCACCTGTTTGATAAATCGCGGCCGATTGATGCGGATTCTCGCCGTATCGCAAGTCGGCGGATTTATTCCGGGCGAGCAGTAAATCCGAGCCGCTGCCGAGGTACGAACTCACGATCGAATCGTACCGCGCGGTTTGTTGAAACGCTTCGTGCGCGAGACGTTCGCGTGTGGTCAATGAGAGCGAACCACGCTGCTGCTTCAACTCGTCAACAACGCCGGTATATTGCGTAGGAGAGACAACGACTGCGACATCGCGCGCGTTCTTTGCCGCCGAGCGGATCATCGCCGGCCCGCCGATGTCGATCTGCTCGATCGCTTCTTCTCGTGTCACGCCTTCGCGCGCGATCGTCTGCGCGAATGGATAGAGGTTCACGACAACCATGTCGATGGGTTGAATCCCGTTCTGGTCCATCGCGGCGACGTGCTCAGGATTGTCGCGCAGCGCGAGGAGTCCACCATGTACTCGCGGGTGCAGAGTCTTGACTCGTCCGTCCATCATTTCCGGAAAACCGGTGACGTCGGAAATGTCCCGCACGTCGATGCCGGCGTCGCGGAGTGACTTGGCCGTGCCGCCGGTGCTGATGATTTCAACGTTGAAGTCTTTGAGTTGGCGAGCGAAGTCGATAATCCCCGTTTTGTCAGAAACACTGATTAAGGCGCGTTTGATTGGTCTCATTTGGATGGCGGCATGTTGATCATGAATTTGTGCGTGCGGGAAAAGCCGAGCCCCCAGAGTGAATACTGAATTGCTTCCGGCTTTAGGCTCACCGAAAAGTCGTGTCGCCGATTGTCCCGCGCTGACTCTGCTATATAGAAACCCAGAAGATACTGACTTTTCAAATCCTCTTCGATGGCTTGAAAGATGGGCGTCAGATCAGCGTCTCGTGGCGCCAGTGCTGACTTTCGATCTCCGACGAGAAAATACTTTCCGCCGGTCTTCTCGGCGAGTTGGCGAAATCCTTTGGCGGGTGGGCGAACTTCGAGTCGGCCATCGCGTGGTTCGAACAGCGGCAGATGGATCACGTAGAACGAGACGCGTTTCTCGATGGCGACCTTGATCACGCTGTCGTAACGGGTCGCGCTTTGGTTGTCGAGACCATCGCTGATAAGCACGACGATCCGGCGCTCGGATCGCACAAGCGGTAAATCGTCAAACGCATCAAGCGAATCTGCCGCGGCGTCGAAGATCGCCGTACGGCGGTTTGGTCCCGCCGTAAACCTGAACGCCGAACGCGCTGCGGCCATGTCTTTCGTGAAGGGAAGCGTGAGCGATGCAGTATTTGCGAAACGAAGTACGGCCACACTCGAACGTTCCCCGAAACGAGAGAAAAGGGCGAGCGCGGCGTCTCGCTGTTGCGAAATGATCTCGCGCAGACTTCCTGACTGGTCGAGCGCGAAGAGCATCGCGACACGTTCCGCGCCGGGCGCGAAATAGACGCCGGTGGTGACTTTGTCGAGGTCTTTCAGTGTCAGGTCCTGTTCAGTCAGACTCGTCACTGCCTGGCCCTTCTTATCACGAATCCGAATTGGGAAGAGCAGCAGATCAGTGTTTACGCGGACGACGTCCACGTCATCGGGAGGGTCCTGAGCGGTGGCTGTCGCGGGATAAACAGAAAAACAGAGGCAGACTAACAGAAAGGCAAAAGCATTCCGGGAGGGCTCCAGCCGGTCGATTAGACGAAAAAACGACCGAAAAACAGGATGCTGAGCAGCACTATGATTGTGATGACGATAATCTTGACCAGGCTCATCGCGAATTCCTTCGTGTTTCGGGGCCAACAATTCGCACGCGCAGTTTGCCATACGATTGGGCCTCGAAGCCAGTTCAGAAAATCTGTGCATTCCTTAGTTAGAAGAACCTGAAGGTGTAGGTCACCCTCAATCCTCGCCCCATTTCCGGCGCAAAGTCCTTAATAAACGACAGGTGATTACGATACAGCGTGTCGCCCGCGTTGAAAAAGTTAAACGACAGGATATGCGCTGTGTGGCCATGTGCAAAGAGGTACGACCCGGAGAGGTTTGCGACAGCGTATCCGGCTGTGTGCGTCTCGTTCGGGAAGAGTCGATCCTGATGGTTCGCCATGACAATTTCCGGGTTCAACAAGAGCCCCTTGTACCGGATCTGCAACCCGGCGCGGCCACGTAACGGCGGAATTCGCGGCAGCGGAGTGTTGTCGTCAGTGAGCTTGGCGTTCACATAATCCATGGCGAGGTTGAGCCAGATGGCCGGATGTAGCTCGGTCTCGAAACGTGCCTCGGCGCCGGTGTAACGAGCGTCTGCCTGATCGTAGTTGGCGACAACCAGTCCTTCTTCGACCGCGCTCGTGGGAGCGAGAAACACAAAATCGCTGAAGTTGTAATAGAAGCCGTTCGCTTCGAATCGCAGTCGTTTCGATGAGTGACGCAGGCCAAAGTCGAGACCGTCGGCGCGCTCGCGAGTGAGATCTGGATCGCCGATCTCGAAGGCGAGATTACCGCGATGTGGCCCAAGGTTGTACAACTCTTCGAGCGACGGTGCGCGATAGGAGTGGGTGTAGTTCGAAACGAACGCCCCACCTTCCCATGTCTTGATGCGGATGCCGGCCGCGCCTGAGAATCCGGTGAAAGTGCGGTCGGGGAGAACTCCGCGGGACGCCGTTGCTTCGGGGTTGTAGCGATTGGTTTCGACGCGACCGCCGAACTGAAGTGAAACTGGTTCAAAATCCAACGTCTCAACAACAAAGACGGCGAAGGCGTTTTGCCTCGTTGGCGGCGCAAGGGCCTCTTCACCAGTGGCCGCGAAATCGCGATTCATACCCCAGAAACCAAAACGGCCCGAGAGCCGGCCGTGCTTACGTTGATCGAAGAGGCCTTGGTAAACGAGCGTGTTGTTCTTGAAACTTGTGCCGACCTCGCCCGTCTCAGACTCTATTTCGTCGTGCTTGTAGTTGC
>DATJKO010000195.1:0-5105 GCA_035491355.1 Pyrinomonadaceae bacterium | reverse complement strand
CTGAAAACGCGTAATCAAACTTTCGCGCCAGGGGTAAGTGATAGATGTCGGCCTGGATGATGTGCGCATTCGGCAACGAACGCGTAGCGGGAAACGCCGTCTCCACGGCTTCGCTCAAATCGATGCCAATCACTTCACGCGCGCCCCATTCCGCGGCGAGTTGCGTGTGACGTCCCTTGCCGCACCCGCCTTCGAGCACGACCTTGTCGCGAAAAAACTCAGGCGTGACCGGTGCAATCCAACCGAGTAGCTGTTCCGCGTAACGCTGGTCTTCCTGCGTGAAGTGTCGCCACTGCCAACCAAAGTTTTCCGCAGTCGCCTGCTTGTCGCTCTCAACGGCGCCGGGATCGGCGAAACGCGGAATGCCACGAATGATGGGAAACGAAGATGCGCATGCAGTGCAACGCAGTTGACCTTCGATGATCTCCTCAGCTTCCGTCTTTGAGACAGACAGGTCGAGAGATCCTCCGCAGGCAGGACACACCAGGTACGAGAGTAGTTTCTCTTTCAACCCGTAGATGCTAACACGATTAATTACATTCGCGGGTGGTGTGGGTCGTGAGGATACCGAAGCGCGCCTGATACTCTTCCGAGTTCAGAAATCCGCAGACCAACGAGCGCGTGACGCCAGGATCGCGCAGCGGTTTGTTCTTCAAGGTGGTTAGCCAGTTGGTGAAACCAGCTTCATCCGGGTCACGTTTCAGGAAGGCGAAATACTGGAACAGCACCAGCGTTTGGTTGTACTGCGCATCAGTGATTTGCGACTGCGTAGCGACGCGCGTCAGAACCGCGGCGCGGCCGGCGTTCGGATCGTCAAGCATTCCGATCAGCGCGTCTTTGTCTGCCGCCAGATCGACAGCGCTGCTCTGCATTACGGTCGCGAGTAGGGCATCGACAAACTCCGCCGGCTTCATCGTCGCCGGATACTTACGTTTGAACTCTGCGCGTTGCATAAACGCCGTCGCCAGCGACGTGCGCGCTCGTTCCTGATCTTCAGTGTCATTCAGCAGCAGCGCGCGATCCGTTTCAAACTCCGATAACTTTGGACGGCGGCCGAGTGATGATGAATACAAACTGTTTAGAAACAGCGCGCTCGACGGCAACTCGCTCAGAAGTAAGTTTGTGGAAACGTCCAATCGTGCATTGCGCAGGCAGTCAGGCTTGGTTCCACATTGCAGGAGTTGCGGGGTCAGTCGTTCGATTGCAGATGGATCGGCGGCGCGTCCCGTCAGGTCAGCGAAGTGTTGACTGACGAAGAAATGCGAGTCGTCTATCGGATTCGCAATCGGTGCAGCGACGGCCGGATCGATCGTGATCGCACCCGGAACGAATGCGATCTCACCGGAGTTAGATTGCATCCGTACTGTGTAATCGCCGAACGGTGCATTGGGTGCAACCTGCACATCGACGCTGATCACCGGAAACGGCGCATTCATTTGTTCGCGCACCAGGCTTGCCGGATCGACGGTGAAGAACGGGGAGTTCACTGCGATGCTGGTGCCCGGCACTTGATCGACGCCCTCGCCAGCGAGATAGATCTTCACACGCTTCCCTGGTTCAAGCGGTAGCGGCACTGTCGAGAGTTCGGCGTTGAGACCGATCATTTTCGGACTCAGCGCGGAAGCCTGCGGCGGCACGAGATGATAGTTCAGCGAACTGAAGTCGTCGGGTTTCACGGTCACACGATTTGAAACTTCGAAGCTGCGAAACTTCTGCGCGCCGGCGCCGTCGTCCGATCGCGGCGAGACCATCACGCGATACTGCCCGGGCGCCAATCCTTCAAGATGATAACTGCCGTCGTCGTCCGAGACGTCGCTGGCAACGACACGACCGGTCAGAAGGTTCTCGGCCCAGACGTTTACGCCGCCCAACGGCACGAGCGCGCCGGGTGTGCGGTTGTCCGCGAGCTTACCTTCAATGCGACCGAGGCGTTGCTTTGGTCCATACAGCGAACGGATTTTCTGCCGGTCGTCTTCACTCAACGTACGTTCGGTCAGCGCCGGCAAACCGAACGTGCCGTTGAAAGCTTGCCGTCCCTGCATCGTCGAACCAAGCACCGCGGAGTGATCGAGACCAAGCAGATGTCCGATCTCGTGCGTGAACGTGGCTTCAAGATCGTAGGTGCCGGGTGTGCCGTCGGTTGAAAACTGTATTTCCGCTCCGTCGTCAGTGCGTGGGCGTGGGTTAATGCTGACGTCAGCCTCGGCGATCATGCCGGTTTCCGGATCGAAGAAAACGCGCGTGCGCCCGGCGGTGGTGTCGGAATTGAATGACTCGTTTTCGAGCGTGTCGGCAATCGTTATCAAACTCACGCCGTCGCCCGCATCCGCCGGACTAATCGAAGCGGCCGCAGACCACGAAACGACGAAGTTGATATTCGCGAGGCTGGACCAACGGGCGAGCGCGCGGCGGGCGGCGCCGATGACGTCACTGTCGGGCTTGATATGCGAGCCTGGCATCATCAACGACGTTGAGAAGGCTACGTCGATTGTCTTTCTGGGCCAGCGAATGCGACGGGATGTTTGAGTAGTAGGTTCGTATTCGGAAGAATCGCGGATCTCGAGTCGCCCTCCCGGACCGGCACCGAGAAGTATGGCCACACTCGCAACTATGGCGACGAGACCCTGCATTTGAGTTTTCCTGGCGAGGACTGACCAGTTAAATCGAAACCGCGGGACAGCTGGCGCTGGGGGACGCGCAACGGGCGAATGTTACCACGCTTTATAACCGAAAGTCGCCAAAATCCGTGTCCCGAGGAGACGCGGATTGGCGTCGATCAATTGATCGTTATTCGCGGAGCTGTGTCTGCCGGTCGACTGGAGGTAGAAACTCCGTTCTTGCTGACAGTCACGACGACAGGCACGTCTCCGGCACCGGCCAAAGAAGCCGGAAGCTGGAAGTTAATTATGTCAAACCCGGGCATGTCCGGATTGGGTCGAACTGAGAGGATTGCTGTGCCCGTGATTGCCGTCGTGCCGACAGTCACTGTCACTTCGACTGCAGTAGCGTTGCGAACTCCGGTCACGGTCAGTTCGATCACCGTGGGCACGGTCGCGCCACCCGCGTCGGTTGATGTGACGTTAAAAGGCTCAGCGGTACGCGCGTTCGGATCGGTAACGTTGAAAGCAATCGCGCGTCCGTTCGCGTCGCCGGTAGTCGAGAAGATGTCGGGTTGGACGCCGATAACTTGAATCAATCCGCGGAAAGTGGTGTCAGTGTTGGCGCCGGCGTCGAGCAGATTCACGACGACTGTGCGCAATCCTTGTGGGGCTCCAATGGGAACCACGAAGTTGATCTGCTTCTCAGCACTACCGACGAAATAGAGTCCCGCCGCGTAACCTTCAACTGACACCGAAACGCCGTTGAGTTCGATCGGTAACGCCGGACTGCGCTTCGTTTCAGAGCCGCTGCCGGCTGAAGCATTCGACGGCGCAAGCGCGACAGTCGAACGAACAATCGTGAGTTCACCGGGCGCTAGACCGAACGGCTGACCGGGAACAGGACTCGGCGTGGGCGTCGGAGTTGGTGTCGGACTGGGCAATGGAGTGGCGGACGTAACCGGCATGTTGCTGGCGCCCGTGAAGAACGACAGCACCGCCGCCGACGTAGCGGTCACTTGCGGACTCACCTGATAAAACAGCTCCCGCGACAGATCACTGTTGCCGCCACCGAACTCGACACTGTCAAGCAGGAACGCGAGGCGCTTGCGCGTTTCGCTAAGAGCGAAATTCGTCCCGCGAAATGCCGGGCCCAGCGGTGTGTTCGTCAAGCGAACGAAGCTCTGGGTTGTTCCCGCGGGAAGGGCTGCCAGGAATAACTGCGGCGCTCGGCCCGGATTGAGGCCGCTTGCATCTTCAGCGATCGGCGGAAATGTTCCGTCCGCCCGGAAGTTCAAGGCCGAAGCGAACACCAGGCTCGAAGGCGCGAGCGTCGCGTCGTAATCTGTGAACGTCGGGAAACGCCCGATGTCCACCAACGTAACCGCGCGCGGACCAATCTCAACAAACGCGTCGGTCGCGATCGTGTAGACGAAAGTTCCGAGTTGCGTGCTGGTCGGGACGCCGCCCGACTTGGGATCGGTGGCGCGCGACTCAAACGCGAGCAGCGCGCCGTTGCGACTCAAACGACGTCCGAAGCTCCAGACATTCGTATTGCCCACGCCGTTCTGCGTACGCGTGACCTGGCGAATGTTGCTCATGGCAGAGCCGTTGAAGTTCGCCACGAAGATCTCGGCGTTCCCGTCAGCATTGTTAGTAGCAAGGTTGGCGCTGGAAAGAAAAGCGACTACCGACCCATTCGAAGACAGATTGGGATTACTCGTAAAAGTAAATCCAATTCCAACTGCAGCGTCCTGTGTGTTCGTGGCTTGTGTAAAACTAGCGGCGCCGATGTTGTAGAAGAATAGTTCCGGATTGGCGTCTGCGTTGCCGTTGCCACCACCGGGAGTACGCGTAGAGATAAACGCAATGATCGCTCCGTCGTCGGTAATTGATGGCTCACGGTTGTCGTCTGCGAAGAACGGCGAGATCTGGCTTCCATCAGGTCGAACTCCACCTGCGGTAGGCAAGCGAGTCGCAGTCGTATTCGTGACCTGGAAGAACGTGCCTGCGGACAAATCCTGAAGCGGCAGATCGGCGCCGAGTGTTAGATCGACATCGGCAACAGCCGGAACGCGATAGATCCAGATCTCAGAGTTCGCGTCCTGGGCCAGGGTGCCTTCAGTACCATCGAAGTTCTTCGGGTCAGGTGCGTTCGAACTGAAAACGATGACGTAAGAACGCACGCCACTAACCAGTGCCGGAGCCAGACTGATCATCGGTGACCTGTTGTCGATCTCGATTTTGACTGTCGTCAGATCCGTTGGTGTCGGAGTCGGCGTTGGCGTTGGACTTGGTGTCGGAGTTGGACTCGGCGTTGGCGTTGGACTCGCTGCCGGTGGCGGATTCAGAACGTCTCGCGTGTTTGTAATCTGGAAAACGCGGCGCTGAGCGTAATCGAGCAGGAAAATCTCGCGATTGCCGTCCGCGTTGTTTCTAGTTGGAGTCTTTTCAGTTGCTACGTCGCCGTTGGAAACGAAGACAACGAAGCGGCCGTTGGCGCTGATG
>DATJKO010000194.1:0-6101 GCA_035491355.1 Pyrinomonadaceae bacterium | reverse complement strand
AGACACGCGTGATCCGCGGATTCCCTTTCTCTGCTAGAATCTCGCCCGATTGAAAACCAAGCTCCGGCATAGCATCCTTGGCGGCCTCCGTCGCGCACTCATTCTCCTGTTGGTTGTCTGGACCGTCGTCTCGCTCGTGACGCTGCTCATCGAACTCGTCCCCGGCGATCCGGCAGTCGCGATTCTTGGTGAACAAGCAACTCCCGAACAGTTCGCGCAATTCCGCGAAAAGCACGGACTCGATCGTCCTCCGTTCTTCTTCTCTTTTCCACGCGACGTAAATGGCGGGCGACACTTCGTCTGGCATGGTAGCGATAACCGCTACACTGATTATTGGAAAGCTCTCCTGCACGGTGACATGGGTCGTTCGTTTCGCAACGACCGTCCCGTGAAAGATCTGATCTTCGAACGATACCCGGCAACGATCGAACTCGCGATCTTCGCGATGCTGGTTGCGGTGCTCATCGCGATTCCACTCGGTGTGATCGCAGGCACGCATCGCGGCACATTGATCGACAACGGCGCGTCAGTGATTGCTTTGCTGGGTATTAGTCTGCCGAGCTTCGTCATCGGCCCGATGCTGGTCTACGTCTTCGCGGTCAAATTTCGCCTGCTTGCACCGTCCGGACGCTTCGACTGGAGCGACATCATTCTTCCCGCAGTCACGCTCGGCGCCGCGCTGTCGGCGATCCTGACGCGCATGGTGCGATCGTCGGTGATTGAAGAGTTGGGAGAAGACTACGTGCGCACCGCACGGGCGAAAGGACTCAGCGAACGCACCGTTGTTTACAAACACGTACTGAAGAACGGTCTCATTCCGGTAGTTACGATTCTCGGCTTGCAACTCGGCGTGCTGCTCGCTGGTGCAATTATTACCGAGAAGATCTTCGGCTGGCCCGGTCTGGGATTGCTGTTGGTCGAGGACGGAATCGCCAAGCGTGACTATCGCGTCGTTCAGGGATGCGTGCTCGTCATCAGCATGACATACATCGCAGCGAACCTGCTCACGGATATGGTCTACCGCTGGCTCGATCCGCGGATCCGCGTTAGCTAGTATGAATCGTCTCACTATCATCGGATTGGTAATAGTCGCGGTGCTCGTCCTCGTCGCGCTGTTTGCGCCGTGGATTGCGCCGTACGACATCAGCACCACCAATTTGGCGATGCGTTATCTCCCTCCGTCGGCGGCGCACTGGTTTGGCACAGACTCGACCGGACGGGACATCTTTTCTCGCGTAGTGTTCGGAGCGCGCATCTCGTTACAGGTGGGTCTGGTCGTCGTCGCTGTCTCGGCTTTACTCGGTACGGCAATGGGTGCGATTTCGGGTTACTACGGCGGTTGGGTCGATCGCTTCGTTTCTGGTTACCTGTTCAATGTCTTTCTCGCGTTTCCCGGTCTGCTGCTGGCGATCGCGATGGTCGCGTTTCTCGGCGCCGGCTTGAATAAACTGATCCTTGCGTTATGCATCATCGGCTGGGTCGGTTACGCGCGACTGATTCGCGGGCAGGTGCTGAAAGTGCGCGAGTACGACTTCGTCCAGGCCGCGCGCGCGCTCGGCGCCAGCGACACCCGGATTCTTCTGATCCACATTCTTCCCAACGCAATCCAACCGTTAATCGTGCAGGCGAGCTTGGGCATGGCAGGCGCGGTTCTTTCCGAAGCATCGCTATCGTTTCTCGGTCTCGGCGTCCCACCGCCGGCGCCTTCCTGGGGCGTAATGATCGAAGAAGCCCGCGACCTTTCAACCCTCCAATCCGCCCCGCACGCCCTCATCTTCCCCGGCATCGCCATCGCGTTAACAGTCCTCGCCTTCAACTTCATCGGCGACGGCCTTCGCGAATACCTCGACCCCCGCCAACGCACGCGTTAAGCACGTCGAATAATCGCCAGTTTGACACCTTTCTGCCCCACGGCTACCATCCACCCGATTTCACAGTACATTTTTCATTCGTTCGATCCGCGTTAACTATTGATGGGCGTAGCTGAAAGCGTTCTCGATCTTATCGGCCAGACTCCTCTCCTTCACCTCTCTCGTTTCGCGCCGCCGCCACTCGCGGGTGTCTTCGCAAAAATTGAATGGCTGAACCCGGGTGGCTCGATTAAGGATCGGGCCGCGTTGGGCATGATTCTCGACGCCGAGGACAAGGGTTTACTCAAATCCGGCGCGACCATCATCGAGCCAACCGCAGGCAACACTGGAATCGGTCTCGCCCTCGTGGGAGTTGCGCGAGGCTACCGTGTTATCCTCTGCGTCCCGCGCGGCTTCGCCGAAGAGAAGATGAAGCTGATTCAGGCGTTGGGCGGCGAGATCGAGTACGTCTCGAACGAGGCGGGAATGAAGGGTGCGATCGAACGCTGCGGTGAGCTGTCAGCGTCGATCCCGGGCAGCTTTGTGCCGCAGCAATTTGAGAATAGCGCGAACCCGTGTTTTCATGAACGAAGCACCGGACGCGAAATCATCGAACAGATGAACGGCCGCATCGACGCAGTCGTAATCGGCGCGGGAACTTCCGGAACGTTCGTCGGCGTCTCGCGCGCGGTGCGGAAGGTAAACAAGAACGTTCTGTGCGTTCTGGTGGAACCGGAAGGCTCGATTTACGGCGGCAAGCCTCCGGGACCGAAGAAAGTCGAAGGCATCGGCCAACGCGACTTCATCCCGAAGATCTACGACGCTTCATTAGCGGACGAGATCATGATGGTATCGGATGAAGACGTTTGCGACGCGCTCAGAAAGATTGCCCGCCAGGAGGGACTGTTAGGCGGATGGTCCACCGGCGCGGCCGCAGCGGCGGCTTATAAGATCGCGGAACGACTCGGAGCCGGCAAGCACATCGTCACAGTTTTTCCGGACGGCGCGGAACGTTATCGCAGCCAGGGCATTTTTGACGAGCTTTGTACTTAGTGCTTGGAACTTTGTTCGCTGGCTCAACGAGCGAATGAACACTAAGAACAAAGCACAAAGAACTAAGAACTAAGAACTAAAAACTAAACATTATGGGATTCGCAACGACAGCAATTCACACCGGATCGGAACCAGACGAAGCGACAGGCTCAGTCACTGTTCCGATCTATCAAACGTCAACTTACGCTCAAGACGCGCTCGGCAAACATAAAGGTTACGAGTACGCTCGCACGCAGAACCCGACTCGTTCCGCGCTCGAACGCAACGTCGCCGCACTTGAAGGCGCGCGGTTCGGATTCGCGTTCGCCTCAGGCATGGCGGCGATCGACGCTACTCTGCGTCTCGTGAAATCAGGCGACCACGTCATCGTTTCCGACAACACTTACGGCGGCACCGCGCGTCTCTTCAATCGTATCCTGACGCACTACGGCATCACCTTCGATTACGTCGACTCGTCCGATCCGCTGAACGTCGAAGCGGCTATCAAACCAAACACAAAGATGGTGTTTCTCGAAACGCCAACGAATCCGATCATGATCATCACCGACCTGAAAGAGGTCAGCGAGATCTCGCATCGTGCCGGCGCGCGCGTCGTTTGCGACAACACGTTTATGTCGCCTTACCTTCAGCGACCGCTCGAGTTCGGCGTTGACATCGTGGTCCATTCGACTACGAAGTATCTCAACGGTCACTCGGACGGCGTCGGCGGTGTGGTGGTTTTGAACGACGAAGAAGATGCGAACTGGATCGCGTTCGTTCAGAACAGCGCGGGCGCAATCCTCTCGCCTTTCGATTCGTGGCTCGTGATGCGCGGCACGAAGACGTTGGCCCTGCGCATGGAGCAACACGACAAATCGGGTCGAGCGGTCGCCGCATTTCTGGAAGAGCATCCGAAGGTGCACAAAGTTTATTATCCCGGCTCAGCATCGCACCCGCAGCACGCGCTGGCCCGACGACAACAACACGGATTCGGCGGCATGGTCGCGTTCGATGTAGGTTCGCTAGCCAATGCGCGCACAGTGCTCGAGTCTGTTAAGCTCTGCACTCTTGCGGAAAGCCTTGGTGGGGTCGAGACGCTGATTTCGCATCCGGCGACCATGACGCACGCCTCCGTCGACGAAGCGAAGCGGCAACGGCTGGGTATTACCGAGGGACTGGTGCGGATCTCAGTCGGAATCGAAGATACCGACGATATAATCGCCGACCTCGATCAAGCGCTGGAGAAAATCTAAGGTTTTGTACTTCGTGGTGCTCTGTACCTGTGTTTCGCGCATTTAGATTTAAGGTGAACATTACCAGGCACGTTTTTTTAACTGAGTGACAGCAAAACAATATAGAGGTTACAATTACGCCGTTCTCAACCTTTAGCAGACTCCCTGATACGCTCTCCTTATGATCGTAGAGTTATACGCCAAAACAGACGTCGGCCGGGTGCGTCGCGGCAATGAGGACAACTTCCTGGTTCTCGATCTGTCCACGAAAGAAACCTGGACCGGAACCGACGGCGCCACTCCTCCTGAGAAACTCACGCGTTTCGATCTTGGCGCCAAGGGACTCGTGCTCGTCGTTTCCGACGGCATGGGCGGCGCACTCGCGGGCGACGTGGCCAGCCGCATGGCGGTCGATTCAGTCAAGGAGATGTTGATTGGCAACGAGGACGAAGAACCGTGCGAACCGGAGCTGGACCTCGTCGAGTGTTTGAAGAACGCAACCATCTACGCGAACCAGGCGATCCACGGTCGCAGCCAGGAAGACTCACGTTGCGCCGGCATGGGTGCGACGTTCACGGGCGCCGCTGTCCGAGGCGATAGCCTGGATCTCGTTCAGGTTGGCGACAGTCGCGGCTACATCATTCGCAAGGACCATATTCGACTCGCAACGAAGGACCAGTCGCTGGTCCAGCAACTCGTCGACGTTGGTCAGATCAGCGAGTCGGAAGCCGAGACGCACATGTTCCGCAACGTCATTCTCCAGGCGTTGGGCGCACAGAGCGACGTCAATCCCGTCACAGGCCGCATTCGTTTGCGCCAGGGTGACGTGGTGTTGCTATGCAGCGATGGACTTTCAGGGAAACTGCGGTCCGACGATATTCAGAAAATCGTCGTCAGCAGCCAGGGCGATCTGTCGAAGGCCTGCGATTTGTTGATTGAAGAAGCCAACAACCGCGGCGGTGAAGACAACATTACCGTAGTGCTTGCACGATTCGACGGCGACGACCTCGAGGCGCCGTCGACTGAACGAATCACTATCGAACTACCACCACTCGAAGAAGATAAAACTCATAAGCGACGGGGTTTGATGTCGTCAGTCGCGATTGTTGCGATGGATCGAGTTGAAATCGCAAGCGAGAAGCCACCTGCTGCGCCACCGTATCTTGAATCGTGAAGATGTCGGTCAGACGCATATCAAAGCTATCGGCCCATAACGAGGCGCCGTCCCCTGCGCGCAGCAGATTGACGCTTACGCGCAAACGGTCGTCAGCGCGCTGGACGTTTCCTTCGAGCACCGCATCAGCGTTTAACTGGCGTGCGGCGGTGAGCGCGTCTGTGTCCTCCTTGAGATACCGACGCACAGCGCTGGTTGGGCGCACAATCAACTTGCCCGTCTGATTGATTCGCCGGATAACCGCATCGGCAATTCCCAACCCCACATAATTCTCACCCGCATCGAGCGATTTGAGCGGCAGCACAGCGAGTGATTTGATCGTCTGCCCGCTTCCTACGAAGGAACTGAAATAAACCGTGGCAGCCACGGAGGCTATCAACAGCAGCAGCGAGAGGACCACACCCAGCTTATGGCGTTTGATACCAAAGCCTAGTTCTTTCCATTCAGTCCCGGTTCCGTGCTCCCGCTCTGTCGTGGTCTCACCGTCTAATCGCTTGCTGTCGCCCTCGGCTGTCACCGCAACCGGACCTGGGAGACCTGCTGGCGGCTTAGCTACGCCTTTGTCTACGAGAGTCCCGGTGCTCGCCGCACTCTCCTCCTTGAGCCTGTTCAAATCGGCTCGTACTTCCCGCGCCAATTGGTAGCGCCGTTCCCTGTCCTTCTCCAGACACTTCCGGATGATGCGTTCCAATTCGGCCGGCGCCTCATAGTTGAACCGCGCCATGGCCTCCGGCTGGGCGTGTAGAATCCGGTCCATCACCTCGTGGGCCTGGTTTCCCGAGAAGGGAAGCCTCCCGGTCGTCATCTCATAGA
>DATJKO010000193.1:0-1678 GCA_035491355.1 Pyrinomonadaceae bacterium | reverse complement strand
CCTCGCGCGAAAACTTCTCGTCGCGCCAGACATGGAAACGTTTGCCGATCGGATTCTCACCGGGCCACAGTCGCTGGGCCAGTTTCTCGTTGATGATCGCCACCTTCACTGAATCCAGGTTGTCCTGGTCGTTGAAAGCGCGGCCGGCTTTTACGGGGATCTTGAGCGTCTGAAAATAGTCAGGCGTGATGACGAGATGGTTCGAGTTGATTGCGTTCTCGGGGACTTCCGCGTCGCCCTCGCGAATCACACTACGCCCCAAATTAAACGTGTCGCCGCCAAGCGGCAGACTCAGTATCGCACCCACCGATTGCACACCGGGCGTTGCTTTCACCTGATCGACCAGTTGCCGGTAGAGCTGCGCGCGCTTTTCGTTCGAATTGTAGGTCTGCGACGTCACCGCTAAACGCAGCGCCAACACATTGTTGGCTGTGAACCCGGGATCGATCCGGCGCAGATTGATGAAGCTTTTTATCAGCAGTCCGGCGCTCGCCAGCAGAATGAACGACAATGCGATCTCCGATACGATGAGAAAACTTCCGACTCGATTACGACTGCCACCCGTCCCGCCTTGTCGGCCACTCTCTTTCAACGTCTCGTTGAGATCGGGACGCGACGTGTGCAAGGCGGGAACAAGTCCGAAAAGCAGGCCGGCGAGAATCGTGACGCTGAATGCGAAGATGAAGACGCGCCAGTCAATTCCAATCTCCTTGATGCGCGGACTGTTTGCTGGACTGATCGCGATCAGCAGTTTGAGTAACCACACGCTAAGGCCAAGTCCAATAAGTCCACTCACCAGCGAAAGCAGAACGCTTTCCGTCAGGAGCTGACGCACAACCCGCATACGACTTGCGCCGAGCGCGGTTCGCAAGGCGATCTCTTTCTGACGATGCGCTGCTCGTGCGAGCAACAGATTGGCGACGTTCGCGCACGCGATCAGCAAAACCACGGCTACCGCTCCCAGCAGAATCAGCAACGACGTTCGCAATTCGCCGACCATTCGTTCGCGCAACTCGGTAAGCCTTACGCCCCAGCCGGTGTTGGTTACGGGGTAGTTTTGGGCCAGACGCTGGTTGATGGTGTCCATCTCCGTCTGGGCCTGGGCCAACGAAACGTTCGGTTTCAAACGCGCGACGACGTTGACATAACGATTGTCGCGCGGCTCAGTCGCGAGCTTCGGCTGGAAGGCCACCCACAGTTCCGAATCGTCCGGATAGTTGAAGCCCGCGGGCATAATGCCGACGATCGTCGTGCTCCACCGCCCGATCATGATTTTGCTGTTCACGGCGCTTGCAGCGCCGCCGAATCTTCGCTGCCAGAATCCATGACTGATCACCGCAACCGATTCGTTGCTCTCCGGAATATCGCCGGCGCCAATCCAACGGCCGAGGATCGGGTTGGTGCGAAGCAAGGGAAAGAATTCGGCCGATACACTCGCGGCGCGCACACGTTCAGTCTCGTCGCCTAAGGTCACAAAAGCGCCACCCCAAACAAACGACGCGATCTGCTCGAACGACTGGCTCTGTTGTTGCCAGTCGGCGATGTCAGGCACGGACATGTTGCTCTCGTTGATTCCCTGCCGCGGGTTGATGCCGAGAAAGAGAACGATGCGTTCCGGCTCCGGGAACTGCAACGGTCGCAGCAGCATAGAATTCACGACCGTGAACATCGCGGTCGT
>DATJKO010000192.1:0-3114 GCA_035491355.1 Pyrinomonadaceae bacterium | reverse complement strand
AACGAATGCCGAGCCGTTCCATCGTGTCGAGAATGCACGCAACGTTGCGGGTGGCGACATAGTCGGCGAGCTCCGCGACCGAGTTGTCGCCGGCTTCGATCGAGTGCAGGACGTCCGTTCGGAGTTTTGCTTTGATCGGGTTGATGTCGCCGCTCGGATTGCCGTCACGATAGAAGAGACCGACCTTGGTGTAGAGGTCCCAGCAGTAGTAATCGAATGTGTATTCTTTCGTGAGCGACGCGTCGAGCTCCCGGATTTGGTGAAGGTCCTTTTTCTCGAGCTCCATGAAACCGACGACGACGTCCGCGACCTGGACGCCGGTGTTGTCGATGTAATTCTGGACTTCGACGCGATCGCCCGCCGCCTGAAGGATGCGTACGAACGTGTCTCCGAGCACGGCGTTGCGAACGTGGCCGATGTGCGCGGCCTTGTTGGGGTTGATACTCGTGTGCTCGACCATCTTCTTCGGACGATCCTCCGCGAGCGCGGGGGTCGGCTCGGGGCGCGCGACGGCGCTGAGCAGTTTCGCCCTATCGAAGAAGACGTTGATGTAACCTGCCCCGGCGATCTCGACGCGCGCGACTTCGTCGACGTCCTCGATCCGCACCCTCAGTAGTTCAGCAATCGCGCGCGGGTTCTGTTTCTCGCCGGTCTTTTGTTTGACGAGTTTTGCGAGTTCGAAAGAGACGGGGAAGGCGAGGTCGCCAAGCTCCGGCTTCGGCGGAGTGTCAGCGTTGAGTTGGTCGATCTCCACCCCGAAGACTTCGCTGGCAGCAGAGCGGATGCGGTCTTTTAGTTTTTGTTGCAGGTCGCTTAAAGTCATGATTCAAAAAGGGCAAAGTATAGCCACAAAGAGGCACAAAAGTCACAAAAAGGAAGTTCGGGGAGCATCAGCAGGAAAATCGGGCAGCATCAGAAGAAAAATCGGGCAGCATTAGTTTTGTGACCGGGCCGGGCATCGTGTTGGGGCAAGCGGGCTCCTTTTTGTGCCTTTTTGCGGCTGTCTGTTACCATCGCGCGAAGCCGGAAAGCTATGAAGACTCTTTACTTTGACTGTTTCGCGGGTGCGAGCGGCGACATGATACTCGGCGCGATGGTGGGCGCGGGTGTCGACCCGAAGGCGCTGCGCGACCAGCTTGCATTGCTGAATGTCGAGGGGTTCAAAATCGATTTTGAAACTGTCGATCGTTCCGGTTTGAGTGCGACTTACGCGCGAGTCGAGACAGTTCGCGAGCACAAGCATCGCCACCTGTCGGACATTCGGCGCATCATCGAAGATTCCGGCGTTACGGATGCGGCCAAGGAACTGTCGGTGCGGATCTTTACGCGACTTGCCGAGGCCGAGGCTCGAGTACATAACGAACCAGTCGAGAAGGTGCACTTTCACGAGGTCGGCGCGTTGGATGCGATTGTCGATGTCGTGGGCGCGGCGATCTGTTTCGATCTGCTGAAGATCGATCGGTTCGTGAGTTCGCCGCTACACGTCGGCAGCGGAACAGTGCAGATGGCGCACGGACGGTTCCCGGTGCCGCCGCCCGCGGTGACCGACCTGTTGCGCGGCGTGCCGTTCTACTCGGGTGACATAAAAGGCGAACTCCTGACGCCGACTGGCGCCGCTATCATCACCACGGTCTGCCAGGAGTATGGCCCGATTCCGCGGATCAAGACGGATCGCACCGGCTACGGCGCAGGAACGCGCCAGTACGAAGACTTTCCGAACGTCTTGCGCGTACTGATCGGCGAAACCGAACGCGGTGACTCCGCGTCCGAACATCTGTGGATGCTGGAAACGAACCTCGACGACGCTTCACCGCAGATTGTCGGTCACGTGATGGATCGCGTCTTCGAACTGGGCGCGCTCGATTGTTACTTTACGTCCGTGCAGATGAAGAAGAACCGTCCCGGTGTATTGCTATCGGTGTTGTGCGGTCCCGCGGAAAAGGAAGCAGTGATGAAGTTGCTGTTCACCGAGACGACCACGTTGGGGATTCGCAGTTACGAAGTCGAGCGTCGCGCGTTGCGTCGCAGCATCGTCACGGTTGAAACGCAGTATGGGCCAATCGATGTTAAAGTAGCGCACCTGAATGGCCGCGTAGTGAACGAGATGCCGGAATTTGAGCAGTGCCGCAGGGCTGCAACCGAGGCGAACGTTCCGTTGAAAGTAGTGGAGGAGGCAGCGCGCATCGCGCTAGCGAAGATCCGTGATTAACAACGAACAGCAAGATGTGGCCCCTGCCGTGGATCTGGATTTAATCGCGCGCGGTGTCCGCATGATCATCGAAGGGATCGGCGAAAATCCTGATCGTCCGGGCCTGAGCGGTACGCCGCAACGTGTCGCCGAGATGTACGCCGAGTTGACCTCGGGAATGCGCGAGGATCCGCACCAGCACGTCGTGCCTCTACCCGGTGACAAGCATGACGAAATGGTGATCGTGAAAGACATCAGCATCGCATCGCTTTGCGAACATCACTTGGCGCCATTCGTCGGTAAGTGTCACATCGCCTATATTCCGAAAGGTGGACGCATTCTCGGCATTTCGAAGTTAGCGCGACTGGCGGAAACGTTTTCGCGCCGTTTACAACTTCAGGAGCGGTTGACAACCGACATTGCAAACACACTTTTCGAAGGTCTGAAACCGCTCGGCGTGATGGTCGTGATCGAAGCGGAACACACGTGCATGACGCTGCGCGGCGTGCGCAAAGCGGATGCTAAGACCGTGACCTCAGCCGTACTAGGAGGCTTTCGCAGCGACCCGCGCACCCGCGCCGAAGCAATGTCTCTTATCAAAGGAAGGGACTGACGACTCGATGAGTTCGCGAAGAGACCATAGGAGGAAGATTCCTGCAAAGACGCAAAGGCGAAGGCGCTAAGGCGCAAAAATAACGCGGTCCGGACCAGTGAAAACTTTCTTTGCGTCTTTGCGCCTTTGCGGGAATCTCTTTAGATGACAACGTTCTACGTAACCACACCGATCTACTACGCCAATAGCCTGCCGCACCTCGGTCACCTCTACACGATGATCGTGTGCGACACGATCGCGCGCTCGAAACGGCAGCGCGGCATCGATACCTACTTCCTGACCGGTACCGACGAACACGGCATCAACATCGAGC
>DATJKO010000191.1:0-4263 GCA_035491355.1 Pyrinomonadaceae bacterium | reverse complement strand
CATGAAGAAGAAGCTCTCGCTCGCATGCGCATTGATTCACCGGCCGGAGATGCTTTTCCTTGATGAACCGTTTGAAGGAGTTGACGCGATTGCGTCACGCACGCTAAAGGACTTGCTGTTGCGGCTGACGGCGAGAGGGTTGACGGTATTTCTCACGTCGCACGTCCTCGAAATCGTGGAGCGGCTTTGCAGCGACATCGCGATCATCTCGCAGGGCAAGTTGCTCGCTGCCGGATCGCTGGATGAGTTGCGAAAGGGAATTCGCCTGGAAGGCGACGGTCAGGGACCGGTGTCGCTCGAAGAGTATTTCATCCAGGTCGTGGGCGGCGATCGCGGCGCGACGAAAGAAGAGATGATGCTCGACTGGCTCGTCTGAGTGACAACAGGAATCGGCTAAGGGATCGCAGAAGAAACCTCTTCATCACTGCCTGCGTAAAACCCGCATGAAAAACCTGCTCAATGCTTATCGCGAATACCGCGCTGCGAAAGCCAAAAGCAAAGCTTACAGAATCTTCCGCTACACGGTGCTGCTGCTCGTCGCTGCGTTCGTGTTCCTGCTGGTGTACCCGCAGGTGCTCTTTGCGCATCACGTTCAGTACAAGAACTTCACCGTCTACTCGCGCGAGCCCCTGGACCAGAACCTCTATCCCGTGCTCGACAAAGTAGAAGCGCGGTTGGCAGCTTCACCGATCAACGATCCCGCGGTGCATCCGAAGATCTTTCTCACGAACAGTCAACGGCTCTATTCGTTTTTGAGTCTCTACATTGGTCAGAACTCGTTCGCCAAAGGATTTCCACTCCTGCCGACGACCAACGTGTTCGTCAACGAAACAGATCTCGCGCGCGATCTGGTCTTACGCAAGGCGCCTTCTGGTAATCAGCGCAGCTTGAGCGGTGTGCTGGCTCACGAGATCACCCACTTCCACGTTCGTAGTCGATTTGGGTACGTAAAGAATGTTTGGGCGCCGGCGTGGAAGAGAGAGGGCTATGCTGAATACGTCGCCGGCGGCTCGACGCTGGACCACGACACCGGCGTCAGGCTTTGGAAGGCAAAGCCGAATGACGGCACCGGGTATCAGTATTTCAAGTACTACATGATGGTGAAGTACGTACTCGAGACTGAAAAGCTGACGGTTGACGAACTCTTCACCCGCGACATTGACGCCGCGCAACTCGAGCAGAAAGTGTTCAGCACGCTTTAGGACTGACGGCGCCTTTAGCGAATCTCCCGCGTTCTATCGACCTCGCCTGGGCCTTGCTCAGGGCCTCTGGCGATCCTCACAAAAGTAGGAAAAAATACTGACCACCCACATTAGACTCACAAGCGTGAGAGAAAAGTCTTGGCCCAGTGCCTGCGCGTCGGCTAGAATCGAACGCGGCGAGTGCCTTCTCGCCGGTCTTAACTGTAAACCCCTCGCCCGTTTTTGAGTTGTCGCGTCTTGAGCTTTCCTATCCCACTCGTTACTCCCGAAACGAGGTTAGCCCAGTATGGATTCGAATGTTGGTCTATTGGCCCAGTGCATAGGTATTGTTTTCCTCGCCTGTCTTGCCATCTTCATGCGGTCGTCACTTAAGAGCGTCTCACTGAAGTTCTGGACGCTCGCCTGGTCGACCCTGTCTCTCGCGCTGCTGACGCTGTTCGTCGCTTTTCACGTCTCGGCACGGCCGGCGCTGCTCTACTCAATCTACTTCCTGGGCCAGTACGTCTTCGGCCTGGTGTTCATATCCGGCTGTCGCCGCGAAGTAGTCCAGTCGAATCGAGCACTGCTCGACGCCCGCGACAAACTCGAACTCCTGGCCCAGATGGACCCGCTTACCGAAGCACTAAACCGCCACGCGTTTCATTCACTCCTGCGGCAACCTGATTCGAGTGTCGAGGCGATGACGTACGGCAGCGTCGCTGTACTCGACATCGACAATCTCAAACCAATTAACGACACGTGGGGCCACTCGACCGGCGACAAGGCGATCCGAGTTGTTGCGCGCTCGATGCGATCGTTGATTCGCGCCGACGACATGCTGTTTCGCTGGGGCGGCGACGAGTTTCTTGTGCTGATGTTCAAGCTGCCGGAGGAAGAAACGAGCCGGCGTATGACGAACCTGAACGAGATACTAAAAGAGAACTGCACGAAGTGGCCGGGAATGCCGGTGACGGTAACGGTTTCACACGGCGTCGCCGGTTTCGCTTCACTGCGCGAGCTGGGCCACGCGATCGAGGCCGCCGATCAGGCGATGTACGCCCAACGCAGCGAGACGCGAAGAGTCAGCCTGGCAAAAAACTGAATCAGGCGAGTAGTGATGAGTTCGACTGTATATCCGCAAAGGCGCAAAGGCGCCAAGAGAATACAATGAACTCAGAATGTTCTTTCCTTTCTTTGCGGCTTTGCGCCTTTGCGAGAGCACTGGTTTCAACTTCACCAGTACCAATCAAGCGCGGGTGCTTATGGAGCTTCGACGATCAATTCGCGACCGAAAGTAAAGTTTGGACGCTTGCGCCCTTTCATGTACTTCGCCGCGGTTTGTGAAAGTGAAGTGATGAGGACCGGCAGCGCGATCGTCGCATCGCAGGGAACGTAAGCGGTGTGCGCCCCCCGCGCGAGCTTGCCATAAATCAGACCTTCGTCGAACGAGACGGCGTTGGATCTGCCGCCCGGATGCGCGGCTTCCGTCGAGATTTGGACCGCGTACTTGTGTCCGTGGTGATGTTCTTTCTGCAGGAAAGACGCAAGCGTAGCCTGTTGAATAAAACTCTTCGTAGTGCCACCGCCGAGGTTGATGATGCCTGACACTCTCGCCTGGGCCATCACGTTCATCATGTCGAGCACGTCCTGGATGACGTCGAAGAGGAAGTTGTTCTTCTTCTCGAAGCGCGCGCCGGCAATACCGACTGCGAGCCCGCTATCCGCAATAGCGGGACAGAAGATGGGAACGCGCGATTTGTAGGCGGACGTCAGTATGCCGTCTTCCGAAGCGATCTCCGCGAGTTCGCGTCCCAGCAGGTGGAGAAACTCGCGGGCTGAGTAAGCACGTGTTTGGTCGAGCTGGTTGGTAAAACCTCCGATCCACTCCTTCGCTTCGCGGTATTCTTCGTCGCTCGCAAGCAGGTCCCACATGCGGCTAATCTGGGCGGATTCCAGTTCAGCGTCGGTCATCGTCGGATGCGCCTGGAAGTGATAGCGGCCGAGTGTCTCGTGCAGATCGTGAAACAGCATCGACCCCGAGCAGACCAAAACATCCACAAAACGGTTCTTGATCACGTACGCAAGCAAGCGTCGCATGCCGGCAGGAATGAGCGAGCCTGAGGCCGAGACGATGATCGTCGTGTTGTCGCCGAGCATGTCCAGCCAGATGCGATGCGCCTCGGCGAGTTGGCGCCCGCCGAAACCGGTGCCTTCCATTTTTTCTAGGAGTCCGGCCACCGAACGATCGCGATCGACCTGAACTGGGCGAGTGGGAGTGGTCAAGTACTTCGATGCTTTTGGTTTGCGCTGAGTGACCATGCAGGTTATCAACCTCTCGAACTGTAGCGTTCCGCTGAATTAATTGCTTCTTACATGATTAATAATCCGTGTGCCGTCTGGAACGTGACTTCACACCATTAACCGCCAAATACGTATAGGCTTCGTAACGGGACTCGTAGAACTGGGCCAACTCCGCACCATCAGCTTCGCTCAACTCTCCATCTTTCACCCGGCGATTGATCAGGCGGCGAAAGCCGTCGTGCAACAGGCTACGCTCGTAACGCGCACGCTCCACGGCGGCGCCAACAGTCGTGCCCTTGATCACTTTCTTGATTAAGAACCCCTCCTCATCGATATGGATGATCGCCTCGTGGGGCGCGCCGAAGAGGTTGTGATTGTTGCCCATCGCTTCCTGGTACGCGCCCACCAGCATGAACGCCAGATAGTAAGGCTCGTCGGCGACCAATGAGTGGAGTTCGAGAACTTGCTTGACGTCGTGAAGATCGACGAATTTGTCGACGATCCCATCCGAGTCACAGGTGATGTCGCACAACGTCGTGTATTCGGTCGGCGTCCGGTTGAGATGATGGATCGGCACGATCGGGAACAACTGATCGAGTGCCCAGTGATCCGGCACTGAACGAAACACGGAAAAGTTTGTCAGGTACTTGGCGCAAAGCAGCCGGCGCAGTTCGCTGAATTCTTCGGAGACGTACTTCGCCTGCTGCGCATACTTGTCAGCGCGTTCGCAAACGTCCCAGAACAGCACCTCGCCCTTCGCGCGGTCTTCGAGCGAAATCAA
>DATJKO010000190.1:0-2104 GCA_035491355.1 Pyrinomonadaceae bacterium | reverse complement strand
ACATCCGGCAACACCGGAGAGTCTTGAGTAAACCGTCGCCCGCCTCCTTTTCCATAAATCAACCTTTCGAGATCTCTTCGGTCGATGGGTTCCGGCGCGATTTTGTTGGTCTGACTCTTTGCAGCGGGGCGCTTTGTAGTGGGGCGCCGTTTTCTGGTGGCCATCAGTTCTCCTTCGAGGATGAGTTGTTAATTCGCCAAGGGTGTAACACTTCAGACGCCCGACGCGGGATACGGGAATGTGACCGGTGGGGGCAGCGTTTGGTCCACGTGCTTCCGCAACGCCGCATCGCAAACTGCATAACCCCAATTGATGATGCGCTCCTGCACCGTCGCATCGAGTGCCTTCAAACGAGTGGCGACGTTCGCCAGCTTCATGGTTTCGTCGAACGGGCAGTTCATCGCGTCCGGCAATCCGTAATCGGCGATGTTGGTGCGGATACCCCAGTACGTGCCCTCGCGGTCGTGACGTACATACGAATCGATGACCTGGCGCTTGCGCAGACTGCGCACCTGGTTATCGATGAGGCTGAGTATGCGATAGGAGTGTCGCGCCCAATCGCGATCGGGATCGGGCTCATCGGCCGTCGCGCCGCCGCCATCGCTCACAAGAATCGTTTTGTAACTCTTCCATGCGGTCTCAAGGCCGAGGTTGTCGTAGACGCCACCGTCGGTCAGTACGACGTTGCTCCGGTATGCTTCGTCTTTGAGCACCGCCGGTGTGTTGGGATCGAAGTCTGATGGTTCCAACTCGAGTAGCGCAGGGGAGAGGAAGGGCGGAAACGCCGACGAGGCCGCGACGGCGAGTGCGATTTCGGTCGTCGGATTGTTGACGAGGCCGACGCGATAGTCACCCATATATGGACGGCTGAAGCGCCACAGAACTTTCGATTGGACGTTCGTAGCGTTGATGATGAAGCGCGGACCCTCGTTGTCGGCGGGGAGCTCGCGGAGCGTGGCGTTGCCGAAGAGATGATCGCGATAGGCTTCGGTGATCTCGTCGGAGATGCTATGACGCGGCATCAGAATACCTTTGATGATCGAGCCCTGATCGATCGTGTTGTTGGCGAACCGGCGGAGCTTTTTGATTACCAACTCTTCGAGATTCGTGGCGACTCCGTTTTCATTGAACTGAAGGTTCTTCCAGGCGAGTGCGAGAACTCCGGCGGTAATCGAGCCGCCTGACACGCTCGACACGCGATCGAGTTTCTTCAGGAAGCCGAGTTGGTTCATGCGCCAGAGCGCGCCGAGGTGAAAAATCATCGCGCGGTAGCCGCCGCCTGAGAGACAGAGTGCGATACCGGGTTTGACGCCGGCAGCGCCTTCGGGAGCGACGCCGCTGACGGGTTGAATGCTTTCGGGAGTAACGGGGGCTGGGCTTTGGTCGGTCATGCTTACCTCGATTTGCAGGTGATGGTTCCGCGATCTGGTGGTCTTGGAGTTGAGAATGCGCCACTCACTAATACATGACGCAGAGTGTGTTTTCGTTTCGCGCGTAGCGTCTCACTTCTTCATGTTTTGTGCAATATTTTGTGAAGACGAAGAAGTCCGTAAAACTCGCGTCGTTGAGAAACACGGGTTTTACGGACTTAGTGTGGGAGGAAATTAGAGACTAATGTCGGTCGACGCCGAGCTTTCTTTGGACCAGTCGCTCGACTTCGAGCGGAACTCCGTCGGCTTTTGCTTTGCGAATGAACTCGCTGTCGATCTTGAAGATGCGGAGTTTGACAATGTCTTCCACTTCAATGTTCGTCAGACCTTCGTTGCGCACTTCGGCGATGAACTCCGGCGTCACTTTGAAGATCTGCATTTTGACGAGACTTTCGAATGGTTCTTTCTCGAATCCCATTTGGCTGACCTGGCGAACGAAAGCGGCGTCGATCTTGAAGATGCGGGCTTTGACCAGTTCTTCCATGCCGAGGTTCTCAAATCCACTGGCTTTCATTTCGCGTGCAAATTTGGAGTCGATCTTGAAGATTGCGGCTTTGAAGAGATCCTCGACGTTGAGTTTGTCGAAGCCTGCGGAGCTCAGGTCGTCGGCGAGTGCGGTGGTGACGTTTAGCATCGTCGCGGCGAAGAGTCGATCCTCGTCCTCGCGATCGTTC
>DATJKO010000189.1:0-6269 GCA_035491355.1 Pyrinomonadaceae bacterium | reverse complement strand
AACGCCATTCCCGTCCCTGTTTACCAAAACGGAATCGTCTACGTGATGAGCGGTTATCGCGATCCGAAGCTTATGGCAATCAAGCTGGGCAGGGATGGCGATCTAACGGGCTCAGATGCGATCGTTTGGAGTCACACGCGTGGTGTCCCCTACACGGCGTCACCGGTGCTCAATGAGAACAAGCTGTACGTCGTAACTGACAACGGCATGGTCACTGCTTTCAATGCCGCCACCGGCGAGCCATACTACGCGCAAACCCGACTGCCGAACCCGTACAACCTGAAAGCGTCGCCGGTGGGTGCGAATGGCAAGTTGTACATGGCAACTGAAGACGGCGACGTAGTAGTGCTGAAGATGGGCGAGAAGTTTGAGGTCATTGCCACGAATCATCTGACCGACCAGATCTTCATTGCTACTCCGGTAATTGCGGCCGGTGAACTCTACTTACGCGGGCAGAACACGCTGTTTTGTATCAGTGAAAAGAGATAACGTCAGTGTGTTTCGGTCTGGCGCAACTTGAAGACGCTCAGGATGTTTGAGAAGTCGTCCGTCCAGACGTTCTGAGTACCAGTGCCGACGAGAGGCTTCGCGTCTTTGTCGTTGGCCAACTCGCCGTAATCACCACTGTTACGCGCGAGCACGACCCAATGCGACGGATCTTTTCCATTCGGTTGCGGCGGTGACAGGTCGAGCAGAGACACACCAGTCAAACCCCGACTCTTTGCGAGATCCCCAAGAACACCACTCAGATCCATATTGCGATTTGAAATGTGAAACACGAGCAGACCGCCGGGCGCGAGTTTCGAGAGGTACAGATCGAGTGCTTGTTGCGTCATCAAATGCACTGGAATCGCATCACTGCTGAACGCGTCGAGCATTAGCAGGTTGTACGAATGGTCCGGCGCGTTGTGTAGTTTCAAACGCGCGTCGCCCAGCACCATCTCGACCGGCGCTGCGGCACATTCGTTGAGATACGTAAAGTACTGCGGCGACTTCGCCACTGACACGACCGCCGGGTTGATTTCGTAGAACGTCCATCTTTCATGCGGGCGTGCATAACTGATGGTCGCGCCGGTGCCAAGCCCGATAATTCCGATGTCAGCGTCGTCGCAGCGCGCTTTGCGAAACTCGGCGAAGATGCGTCCCAGTGGTCCTTCTCGGTGGTAATAAGAAAGCGCGTCGCAACGACGCTCGGGCGTAGTGTTTTGTCGCCCGTGAACGGTGCTGCCGTGAAGGAATGAGTGCTGATCGCCGCGAGGATCGCTCAGTACACGCAATACGCCGAAGAAGTTACGTTCCGCGTGCAGTGTCGTACGTCCGATGCCGGTCACCAACGCGACGGCAAGTGTCACGGCGCCCAACGACAACGCAAATCGCAACGGACGTTTCCGCAACGGATACGCGACGAACAGCGGTACCGCCACGACAAACACCGAACCCGCCAGTTTCATCGGCGCGACGTTGTTCACAAACCATCCCAGTCCTGCAGCCAACGCGCCGATCAACGCCGGAAACGCGAAGTCTAAACGCCGTTCTTTCAATCCGGTTGGTCCCGCTTTCAGGCCAGGCAGCAGGAGACACGACAACAGAATCGCGAGCGGATACTCGACCACTGCGCGAAACACTAACGGTGCAACGATCGCGTTGAAGATTCCGCCGAGTACGCCGCCGAGCGACAGCCAGACGTAGAACTGGGCCAGGTGCTGCGGACCGGGACGATCATCGGCGAGTTGTGAGTGACACATCAACGCAGCGAAGAAGAAATATCCGAGGTGTAGCAGGACCAGCATTCGCGACCCGCTGCCGGAGATGTCGGCGAGGTAAAGCATCAACAGCACGATCGTCGCGGCGGGAACAATCAGATCGCCAAAGCGCGCCGAGAAAAACTTCCGTCGCGAGAAGGCGAACACCATCGTCAACAGGTAAAGCGCGAGCGGAATAATCCACAACAACGGCACCGAAGCGATGTCCGTCGTGATGTAGTTCGTAACACCGAGCATCAGGCTCGACGGCGCAAACGCGAGCAGTAACCAGCGCAGGCGGCGCCGGACCGTTAGTATCTCTTGCGGCACGACGGATGTGATTTCAACTCTGCTTTGATCAGTGTTCCTGAGGAAGAAACAATGAACGCCTATCAGAACGACAAGCGCCGCGTACAGGACGGTCCAGATGCGGCTCTGCATTCGTAACGTGAAGTACGGTTCGAGAAGGACGGGGTAGGCGAGCAGCGCCAGCAGACTGCCGGCATTCGAAGCCGCGTACAGAAAGTAAGGATCTCTGGCCGAGTCAGTCGCGGTCCTCGAAAACCACTTCTGAAGTAACGGGCTGTTGCTGGAGATGATAAAGAACGGCAGACCCACCGACGCTCCCAGACACAACAACAACCACAACGACGGATCCTCGGTTGGTGGAACTGACTTGGCCCACGATGACGACAGACCAATCGGCAAGCTAATGAACGCGAGTGCGAGCATTGCCAGTTGCACGATCAGTTGGCGCTTCAACGGCCAGCGCGATACGAGCAGTGCGTACGCATATCCACACAGCAGCACGGCCTGAAAAAAGAGCATGCACGTATTCCACACCGCCGGAGTCCCGCCCAGGAGTGGCAGCAGCATCTTTGCGATCATCGGTTGGACGGAGAAGAGCAGGGCGGAACTGACGAATATCGTCACGCCAAACAGAAGCGTGTGGACGCTGTACGGGCTCCTCAGAATCTTCATGACTTGTTTTGAATGTGAAAGCTTTGCACAAGAAGTCTGTTAGTTAGGTCTTCTCTCCGAACTCTGCGGGATCTCTGTGCCTCGGCGGTAAATGATTTGTACCGTTATACCTAACGCAGAGACACAGAGGTCCGCAGAGTTCGCAGAGAAGTTTGCATATACCAAAAGCGGAGCTTACAGCCGTCTTGTGCAAAGCCGAATGTGAATGAGGATTGGGACAGCCGGTTCGGGTGCCGGCACTCGGAATATAGCACAATTTCAAGGGGATGGTGCGCTTCTTAATCGAGTCGGCTAGAATGCGGCGTCGATGCCCCTCGCCCCTAAAACACAACTCGGCCGCTATGAGATTCGCTCGCTGCTGGGCGTCGGCGGGATGGGCGAAGTCTACCTCGCGCAGGACACGAGTCTGAATCGAAAAGTGGCGCTGAAAGTTCTGCCCGCCGAGGTCGCTTCCAATCAAGACCGCATGCGCCGTTTCAAACAGGAAGCAAGCGCGGCCGCCTCGTTGAATCACCCCAGCATCGCGCACATCTACGAGATCGGCGAATCGGACGGACTCAATTTCATCGCGATGGAGTACGTCGAAGGCGCGACGCTGCGGATGAAGATTCACGAGGAAGGCGAGGAGCTTTCGAAACTGCTGCGGGCGCTGCAACACGTCGCTGAAGGGCTCGCGAAAGCTCACCATGCAGGAATCGTCCATCGCGACCTCAAGCCCGACAACGTGATGATCACGCCGGAAGGTCACGGCAAGGTGCTCGATTTCGGTTTGGCGAAATTGCTCGAGGCGCAACCGCAATCGGGCAGTATTAGCAGTGAAGAGCCGACGATCCTGCAACACTCGACACCCGGCGTGATCCTCGGAACCGCCGGGTACATGTCGCCCGAACAAGCGCAGGGAAAGACTAAAGAGATCGATCACCGCGCCGATATTTTTTCGTTTGGTTGCATTCTGTTTGAGGCGATCACCGGGCGGCGGGCGTTTGCCGGTACTGACACGATCGACACGCTCAACAGGATTATCCGCGAGCCCGCGCCACTGATCTCGCAGTACAATCCGACTGCTCCCGCCGATCTACAGCGCATCGTGCGTCGTTGTCTCGCCAAGGATCCAAACGATCGTTATCAAGACATCAAAGACGTTGCTATCGAGTTGAAAGACGTTCGGCGGGAACTGCAAGAGAGTGCGACCGAATCGCCGTCGTCGTTGATGGCGAGCCGTCAAACAAAGACGCTCGCAAATTCTGAGACGACCGTGGTCCAGAATCCTTCGGTTACGTCGACGAAGGGGCCACCGAGTTCGCCTTCGACGCGAGCTTCGAGTGCGGAGTTCCTTGTCAACCAGATCAGGCGGCACAAGTTTGCGACCCTGCTTCTTGTCGTTCTGGTTTTAGTTGTTGGCTCGGCGGCGGCTTTCGGTATCAGGTCGTATTTTCACGCCGGCAGCACGGAGGTCGCCATCGATTCGATCGCCGTGATTCCGTTTGCGAATCAAGACAAGGACAGTGGCGCAGACTGGATCTCGGATGGTCTGACCGAAAGCGTCATCAACAATCTCACGCAACTGCCGAACCTCAAGGTCATCGCGCGCAGTTCGGTATTTCGTTACAAAGGCAAGCAGGACGATCCGGTGACGATTGGAAAAGAACTTGGCGTGCGGGCCGTGCTGACCGGACGGTTGATGCAGCGTGATGATGCGATGGTAATCAGCGCAGAGCTGATCGATATTCGCGATAACAAACAGCTCTGGGGTGAGCAGTACGAACGCAAACTTGCCGACATGCTCGCAGTGCAGCGAGAGATCGCGCGCGAGATCACGAACAATTTGCGGCCTACTCTGTCTGGCATCGATCAGACGCGCATGGACAAGCAGTACACCGCCAACCCGGAAGCGTACCAACTCTATTTGAAGGGCCGCTTCTTCTGGAACAAACGCACGCCTGCCGACTTCCGCACGGCGATCGCGTTTTTCCAACAGGCGATCGACAAGGATCCGAATTACGCTTTGGCGTATTCAGGGTTGGCTGACGCTTACTCGCTACTCACCGTTTACAGCAGCGAGTCGGCACGGGACCTGATGCCGAAAGCAAAGCAGGCCGCACTCAAGGCGCTCGCGTTGGACGACAAACTTGCGGAGGCGCACGCGTCGTATGGGCAGGTCGTGGTCTATTACGATTTCGATTTGGGTACGGCGGAGACGGAGTATCGACACGCGCTCGAGTTGAATCCGAATTATGCGACGGGGCATCAGTGGCTCGCAGAACACCTGTCCACGCTTAAGCGATTTGACGAATCAATTGCGGAGATCAAGCGCGCGCTGGAACTCGATCCGATGTCGGTGATCATGAATCGTATCTACGCCGACATTCTCCATGATGCACGTCGCTACGACGAGGCGATTGAACAATACAAGAAGACGTTGCAACTCGATCCGAACTTTCCGACGGCCTATTTCTTCCTGGGTCGCGCTTACGAAGCGCAGGGTAAGTACGATCAGGCTGTAGCGCAGTTCATGATTGCGGGAAAGCTTTCAGGTTTGCCACCCGAGATCCTCGGAGAAGCGGGTCAGGCGTATGCGAAGGCCGGGTGGAAAGCGTACCTGCAGGCCAGTGTGGACCAGATTCTGAAACAGCCTGCGGAACGGAGATTCCCGCCGTTTGTGATCGCCACCTACTACGCGCGACTCGGTAAAAAAGAGGAGATGTTTACCTGGCTCGAGCGCGGGTATAAAGAGCGTGACTTTCGCATGACGCTGCTCAGCGTCTCGTTTGAGTTTGATAGTTTTCGTTCCGAGCCGCGAATGGTTGAATTGGTACGGAAACTTGGATTGCCTCAGTAGCCGGTTTGCGTTTCTCTGCGTCCCTCTCCGACTCGGCGGAAAACTGCTTTTACTCTATATCTACCGCCGATACGCAGAGGAACGCAGAGGACGCAGAGGCTCTGGCCTCGCAGTCGCCCCTCAGATAGAATTCAGTCACCTTTTCAATGCGTAAACTGTTTGCGCTCATTCTCGTCGTTCTCGTGTGCGCTCCGGTGCAGTACTCTCAAACTACCGATCAGGACGACGTGATCCGCACCGAGACGGACGTCACGAACCTGCCGTTCACCGCCATCGACAAGCAACGAAAATTTATCACGACGCTGCGGGCTGAAGATTTGCGCGTTCTCGAAGACGGAGTGCCGCAACAGCTCTTTACGTTTCAGCGCGAGACAGATCGTCCGCTGGCGCTTGCGTTTCTGATCGACATCAGTAGATCGCAGGAGTTCACGCTGGTCGATGAGAAAGCGGCTGTGCGATCGTTTATCGAGAGTGTGTTTCAATCGAGCCGCGACGTGGCCGCGATCATTCCGTTTACCGGTCTGGCGTATCTGGAGCAGGAGATGACGCGCGATGTGTTGAGTGTCTATAAAGTGCTTCAACGTGTGGAAGTGGCGTTGCCGGCGTATCTGGGTTCCGGGCGTCCGTTGATGGGGATACAAACTGGTCCAGGTTTGATGGCGCCGCCAGAAGAGGGAACGACGGCAATCTGGGACGCTATCGCGCTG
>DATJKO010000188.1:0-4841 GCA_035491355.1 Pyrinomonadaceae bacterium | reverse complement strand
GAAGCGAAATCCGAGTGATGGGCCGCGGCGTGTTTCGTTGCGGAGTTTGAACTTCGCAGCGAGGGTGAAATCACCAGTATCGTTGGTGGAGTTCGCACCGGGAAGCAGTGCGAGCGGAATCGCTGACGGGCCGCGCGAGTTGATGCTCAGGTAGTTTTGCAAAACTCCTTCGATCTGAAACTCGACGTTCGGTCCCATACCGAAGTTGATTCCGACAACTCCGACGCGCGTTAGATCGCCGCGGAGACCGGAGACGCTGTAGTTCGCGCCCTGCATAAAATCGACGCCGGCTTCGATCCTGATCGAGCCCGGCGTGATGATGTCGACGTCCTCAGTGATCAGCGGCCGTTGCTGTGCGCTGGCGGCCAGCGGGCACAAAAGCAAAATCGCAATGCAGGCGAAACGCATCATTGGCACGCGATTCTATGTCGCGGCCTCATAAAGCGTCAATGTGCTAGTATTCGGGTGATGTTTCAATTTGAAGGTGTTCCTCCGCGGTCCTCTGTGCATTCTCTGCGCACTCTGCGTTAAAAGGCTGTTTCAATGCAGAGGGCGCCAAGATACGCAGAGCACGCAGAGCACGAAGAGAAAGCCAAACATTCAAATTAACCCACTACCGTATTCGCGCGGCATTTCGCGGAAAGGAAACCCCACTATGCGTCGGCTTATCATTGTCGTTGGGTGCCTCTGTCTGTTTACTTCGGGGCTTTTGGGCCAGACTGCAGGGCCTTCGCCTCAGACCGGCGCCCCGGAGTTTATTCAGATACAAGGACTCAAAGGGCGCGTCGCCATCAGGCGCGACGAACGCGGGATTCCTTATGTTGAGGCGACCAACGACGAAGACCTCTACTTCGGACAAGGCTACGCCACTGCCTCCGATCGACTGTGGCAAATGGATCTCTTTCGTCGCACGGCGCGCGGTGAACTTGCTGAAGTGCTTGGAGCCGGACCAAACAACATCGCGCTGGACCAGGACAAACTCCATCGTACCTATGGTTTTAGTCAGGCTGCCGATGAGGAATACGCTAACCTCTCGCCGAAATCGCGCGCGCTTCTCGAGGCATATGCACGGGGTGTAAATGCTTATGCTTCTTCACTGGATGCGAAGTCGCGGCCACCTGAGTTTCAAATCCTGAACTACGAGTTTCGTCCCTGGATACCACAAGATTCACTCGTTGCCGTCAAGTTGTTCTTTGAAGCGCTCTCAGATACGTGGCGGATCGATCTCATGCGGCAGGGACTGGCCTCTTTGCCTCCCGAGAAGCAAGCGGCACTGATGCCGGTTACGTCGTCAATCGACGTGCTCGTCGTCGGCAAAGACATTCCAGTTAGAGCGACGCCAACGAGAACAACCGGCGCGATCACCACTCCCCTCTCGTCTGAGTCACAAAAGGCGCTCGCACACAACGCGTCGATCGCTGCGGACGCGCTTGCGCGAGTTGGACTTTACGCCGACGAGCTCGCAGCGAGTAACAACTGGGTGATAAGCGGTAAGCGCACAGTCTCCGGCAAGCCGTTACTCGCCAACGATCCGCACCTGCGTCCAACCGCGCCATCGATCTGGTACATGGTCCACCTCAGCGCTCCCGGTGTTCGGGTCGCGGGTGTTACGTCACCAGGACTGCCGGGTGTGGTTATTGGTCACAACGAACACGTCGCCTGGGGATTCACCAATGTTGGACCAGACGTACAGGATCTTTACGTTGAAAAGTTTGATCCGGCCAATCCCAAACGGTATCAGACTCCTTCTGGCTGGCAGGAAGCGACGATTCGTCGTGAAGAGATCAAAGTTAGAAAAGGGCTCGCCAGTCCTGAACACGATGTTGTGACTCAAGAAGTGACCGTAACGCGCCACGGCCCGATCATCTTCGAAGGCGACGGCAAGCGTTACGCTCTGCGCTGGACCGCGTTCGACAGCAAACGACTCGCCGGCGATCTCAGCTACGGGATGAATCGGGCGCGAAACTGGAACGAATTCAATGTAGGGCTCCAATCATTCACTGCGCCGACGCAAAATATCATCTACGCAGACGTCGACGGTCACATCGGTTACCATGCGTCGGGCATTGTGCCGATTCGAAAATCCGGCGACGGCAGCTTGCCGTACGACGGCTCAACAGATGCGGGCGAATGGACTGACTACATTCCGTTTGCGAAGTTGCCCAACGTCTACGATCCGCCGTCAGGCATGATCGTCACTGCGAACCAACGCATCGTCGGCACTGACTATCCCTACCACCTCTCAAATGTTTGGGCGCAACCGTATCGGGCGCGCCGCATCTTCGATCTGCTGAGTGAGAAACCAAAACACAACGCTGACGACTTTCGCCGGATTCTCGGCGACGTCTACTCGATCGCCGGTTCCACGTTCGCTCGGGAAACAGTCAGAACCCTGCGGCCGACATTAACGCCGCCGGCGGATGACAAGCTGCGCGCCACTCTCGATGCCTTTGAAAAGTGGGATGGAAGAGTTAACGCCGAATCAACCGTCGCGCCCATGATGGCCCAGATGCGTCTCGCATTCCGTTCAAAGATTCTGACGGCCGCGCTTGGTCCCGATCTGGTTAAGAGTTTTCAGTGGAGCAATTTCGATACAGCACTCGATCGCATTATCAAGGACCAGCCTGCCAATTGGCTGCCGAAGGAATTCCCGACCTACGCCGCTCTGTTGCGTGCATCTTTCGACGAAGCACGCCAGACGCTAACGCGAAACATGGGTGCGGATGAGTCGAAATGGACCTGGGGCGAGATGGTGAAGGCGCGTTTCCCGCATCCGCTTTCAGGAGCGCCGCTGATAGGCGTGCAGTTCACAGTGCCACCGTTTCCGCAAAATGGAACGGGTGGTTTCATCGGCGCCACGGTCAATGTTGGCGCCGCGGTTTCGATGAGACTGATTGCCGATCCGGGTGATTGGGACAAGACGCAGATGGGCATCGCGCTCGGCGAGTCGGGTTTGAACAAGAGCCCTTACTGGAGCGACCAACTCGCAGACTGGCGCGCTGTCACGCCACGAGAGTTTCCATTCACAGCCGGCGCGGTGCAGAACGCGGCAAAGAGTACGTTGGTCCTGGCGCCGAAAAATGAGTGAAGAATGGCGCACCTTCTGTGCGATCGAACTTCCTGATGAAGTTCGATCCCAGCTCGCGTCGCATGCAAAACGATTGCGTGAAGCAGTTCCGGAGGCGAGCGCGAGTTGGAGTAAGCCGGAGAACGTTCATCTCACCTTGAAGTTCTTCGGCAACGTAAGCCCAGACAAACTACCGCTGATTTCTGCCGCCGCTTCGAGAGCAATCAAGGACTCTTCTTCATTCTCAATCCGAATCGGCGGCACTGGAGTGTTTCCAAAACGCAGTCGACCGCAGGTGTTGTGGGTTGGCGTTGAAGATTCATCTGACCGCTTAGCGGACTTGCAACGCCGATTGGAAGAAGAATTCGCGCACGAGGGGTTCCCGAAAGAAAACCGCGGATATCGACCACACCTCACTATTGCCCGTCTGCGCCAACCGGAAGACGCGCGACAGCTAGCCGAAGCCCACATTCAAACGAAATTTAGTTTTATTGACGTCCGGGTAAATGAATTCGTGTTGTTTCGCAGCGAGTTGAGCCCGAAAGGCTCCCGGTACACTGCGATTTCGAAACACGAATTAACGCGGTAGTTCGCGCGGGCGTGGGGGCGGTGGAGTCTCCTTGTCGCCACTTTGCTCGCCAGTTTGCGACCAGACTTCTTTAATCGCGCCAATACTCGACAACATCGCCGAAGTCTCAATCGGCATGAAGATCACTTTCGAATTGTTGGTCCGCGTCATATCGCGCAGACTCTCGATGTAACGCACGGTGATCAGGTACTGACCCGGATCGCCACTCGGAATCGCGCGAGCAATTCGATCCAGCGCTTCCGACTCAGCCTCCGCATTCCGTAAGCGAGCCTGGGCCGCGCCCTCCGCCGCAAGAATTGCCGACTGTTTTTCACCCTCGGCGCGCGTAACCGCCGCTTGCTTCTCTCCTTCAGCACGCGTGATCGCAGCCTGGCGATCGCCTTCCGCCTGCAACACGAGCGCGCGCCGGTTGCGCTCGGCGGTCATCTGCTTCTCCATCGTGATGCGCACGTCTTCAGGCGGATTGATGTTCTTGACGTCGACGCGCGTAACCTTCACGCCCCACTTGTCCGTCGCTTCGTCAAGAATCAATCTTAGTTTGGAGTTGATCTGATCGCGCTGGGAGAGCGTGTGGTCGAGATCCATGTCGCCCATAACGGCCCGCATGCCGGTAATCGTCAACTGCACGATGCCGCCAACCAGATCGTTCATCTCGTAAACAGCTTTCACGGGATCGGTGATCTGCCAGTAAACGACGGAATCAACATGAATTGTGACGTTGTCGCGCGTGATCACCGGTTGCGGCGGCAGATCGATGTACTGTTCGCGCAAGTCGATCGAGACGAGACCGGGACGCGTGTTGGTCCAGTAGACCGCCCGCGGTTTGTCCAGGAAAGGTACGAGGATATTGAGACCGCTGCTCGCTACCTTGTCGAACTTTCCGAGACGCTCGACCAGCATTACCGTCGCCTGCGGGACGATGCGGATCGTTTTTACCGCGATGACCAACAGCACTATCGCGATGAAGCCGAAGAACAGAAAAGCCAGAGCTGAAGTAACGGGTTCCATAGTCCTCCTAATCGAGACGAAAGATTACGCTGGAAAGCGCTTCTTCGACAATCTCCGCGACTGCTAAAACCAACTCCTCCGCATTGGGACGGCCCACAATCTGCACTCCAATCGGCAAACCGTCCGCCGAGCGACCCGCCGGGACAGTTACCACTGGCAGATCGAAAACGTTGAACG
>DATJKO010000187.1:0-7810 GCA_035491355.1 Pyrinomonadaceae bacterium | reverse complement strand
TCCGCCCGGGTGTCAGTCGGACCAACGCCAAACATGCGTTCTGCCGCACGGTTGAAGATCAGGAAATGGTGTTCTTTATCGGCGACAATGACGGCGTCGCTCATCTGGTGAAGGATGGATTCGAGTAGTAAGATGGCGTCGCGTGAGTTTTCGAAGGAAAGGCGAAGTGGTCCGATTACCGACGCTTCGTTCGCGCGATCGTGCTGCATCATCTTGTCTTTCGTAGTTGACTGGTAGCCTTATCCCAACCGATGCAAACATCGCACACGCACTCTTGTCCGAACACTGTCAATTTTTACAGTTGCGATGAATATCCCCTCCGCGCCGCTCGTACAGATCGACAACGTAACGAAATCATTTGGCAGATCTATTAGCGCTAAAGTGGCGCTCAACGACCTCTCGTTTTCCGTGCCCGCGGGTCAACTATGCGGCCTGCTTGGGCCAAACGGCGCGGGCAAAACGACGCTCTTTCGTCTCCTCATGGGTATTCTCAAAGCCACCGAGGGCACGCTGCTAATCGACTCACTCGACGCGTTCGAGCAACGTGTCGAGCTCAAGCGACTGGTGGGCTTTCTGCCGGACGAACCCGTGTTCTATTCCTACTTGTCCGGCCGCGAAATTCTGGAACTCAGCGCCGCTATGCATGGCCTGGAGCCCAAAGCAGCCGTCGATCGGATTTATCCACTCATGAGCCGATTGCGACTGGCGGGTGACATCGATGGTTACGCCGAAGACTTCTCTCGCGGCATGAAGAAAAAGCTCGGCCTGCTTCTCTGTCTCCTGCACCAACCCAAACTACTGATTCTCGACGAGCCCACCAACGGTCTCGACGTTGAGTCAACGCATCTCTTTTACGATCTGATGCTCGAAGAGTCGCAGCGCGGAACGACAGTACTGTTCTCGACTCACTTGATGGACCAGGTGGCGAAGCTCTGTTCTCATGCGGTAATCATCGACGAAGGAAGATTGGTGGCGAAAGGATCGTTGACCGAACTACGCGCAACTTTCGACGAATCTGACAGTCTCGAAGAAGCGTTTCTAAAACTCACCGCAAAAACTCCGCAAGATGAGTGCTGATCCTACTGTTTCGCGGTCGATTGGTTTCTGGCGCACTGTCGCTCTGCTGCTCACTGCAGCGCGGCGGCGATCCCGCGGGCGGTTCCAACGACAGCAGCAGCTTCTCAATAATCGCACCGGATCGAGCACAAATACTCTCGGAGCGTTGTCGGTGCTGGTAGTCTGGGCGTTGATGGCAGCGCTAAACGGAGGCGCCGCTTACGTTTTGTATGAGACTGTTTCGATCGCGCAGGACCTGGAGACGGAGACACACGGGAAGATCATCGTCAGCTCTTTTTTCCTTGAACGACTCCGTGCCTTGGAAAGCGCCCAATCGGAAATTGAAAAGACGGAGGCGCAGGAAAATCTCGAGCGCGCTTATGACATAGAACGATATACGCGAGCCGGTGAGTACCACCAAGCGCCCGAACAAGCAGAAACCTTCCTCAGGAACGCCGTCAACAATCGACAGAGTAGCGACTTCGTCACCCGGCCGAGCACAAACGGAGTGTTTGAACGTTTGCGTGATTACGGCCCGGTTCCTGCCATGCTGGGCACCCTCGTCCTCCTCTGGTGGCTGATCATGCTCGTCTTCCAGGGCGAAGGCCTCGAACTCGATTTGCAACGCCGGCGACATCCGATGTGGGAGTGGCTCTTCACTCATCCAGTAAAACCAGGCGCAGTCTTTCTTGCGGAGATGCTGTCACCTATTGCTGCAAATCCGATCTACGTCACGGCGCCGCTGTTTTTCGCCGTGCTCTATGCTTTTGTTTACGACGTCAGCACCGGAGCCGCCGCGATGTTTTTGATAGGCGTGCCGGTGGCAATCGCCACGGCGGGCGCAGGCAAAGCGCTGGAGATTGGAGTGATTCTACGCTTTGCGCCGCGATCGCGTGGCGCGCTGATTGGGTTCATGACCTGGCTGGGCTACGTAGGAATGATGGCGTTTCTCTTTGTCGCGGTCGCACTTGCCACAGTTGTTCCGACAGTCGCCGGTTTGCTGCGACCACTCGCGACGTTAGTTCCGTGGCCGTTCATGTCATGGGCCATCGGTTTGCGACCGGATGGTTCGCTCTCGTTTCTGTGGGGAATGCTGGCGTGGTGGTTATTCTCCGCGATCGTTATTGCGGGCGGTGTTCGCTTCACCGTCTGGGGCGCGCAACGTGGACTAGCCGGCGCGACCGAAACAAAGCCCGCAAGTTCTGCGAAGAGCATCTTCCGCTTGCCGCTGCTAAGCAAGGAGCCGCTCTATCGTAAAGAGGTAATGTGGTTCCTCCGCGACCGCGGTGCGATTGTTCAGACGATCCTCGTGCCGGCGACGATCGCCAGCTTTCAACTCTTTAACCTGCGAGGGTTGGCCCGTGGAGTTCAAGGCTCATCGCTGTACCTGTCTGGAGCCGCGGTGATATTCGGCACGTACTTTCTCTGGATACTTGGACCACGATCGCTCGCGTCCGAAGGACCAGCGTTATGGCTGGCCCAGACATGGCCCAGAGGGTTGGAAGAGTTGATGAAGGCAAAGGCGCGACTCTGGTTCACCCTCGCCAACGCACTTGTCACGCTGGTTCTCATCTACGCGCTGGTTCGGTATCCGAGCGATTGGTGGAAGATCGTGCTGGTCGGCATTGGCTGGTTCGCTTTCGGACGCAGTATGGCGGCGAAGTCCGTGACGCTCGTGACGATTTCATCTTCCTCTGGCGAACCGGAACCAATTCCCAAGGGACGACGTTGGGCGGCGTCGCTCGGGATGCTTACGTTCTCGATTGGCATTCTCAGTCACAACTGGTCACTCGCCGTCGTCGGCATCGTCTATTCGTGGCTGACTGCGGCCGCGATGTGGGAAAACTTTCGCGCACGCCTACCTTATCTGTTCGACCCCTGGTCCGAAAAAGTCCCTCCACCGCCGACGTTGCTGCACGCCATGATCGCGATTAGTGCGCTCGCCGAAGGCGGATCGGTCATAAGCGGGATCTTCATGATCGTGGCTGGACGAGTTGGGGGACTGGAGTTGATGTCGATCGTTCAGGCGATCGCGTTTGGGGCGGTGGCCGCTATTGTTTGGTTTGTTACTTCAACAGTTCTTGGTAATCGCGGCCTGAACAATAGAGATGTGTGGAATTGGCGAGGACCGCAGCAGGCCACCGTCTGGCGAGGGAGGCCAGACAAAGATTATGACAAACATTTCTTCGGGTCGCTTGCAGTGGGTGCGGCGTGCGGACTGGTGCTCGGGTTTTTAAGCGTCGGTTATGTCTGGGTGTTGTCGCGGTTCGGACCGTTTACCGAGCTGTTTCGCGGTGCGGAGGAACAAGCGAAGGAGATCCCGAACCTGGTGACGGGACTGTTCATTGTAGGAGTTTTCTTCGCGCCGTTCGCGGAAGAGTATTTGTTCCGCGGGCTGTTGTTTCGGGCGCTCGATCGGGCGTGGGGTGGGTGGCGCGCGTTGCTTGGTAGTGCGATGTTCTTCGCCATCTATCACCAACCGGCTTCCTGGTTGCCGGTCGGACTTGTCGGCGCGGCGTCAGCAGTAATTTTCAAGAAGACCGGACGGCTCACGTCGGCGGTGGCGCTTCACATGGTCTACAACGCGGTGGTAATTGGATCGATGAAAGTATAGGAGCGATGGATCGCGAACGAAAACTCAACGAGCTTTTCGAGGCCGTTCTGAAACGTGCGCCGGAAGACCGCGACGCGTTTCTCGATCACGCGTGCGGCGACGATCGAGAGCTGCGTCGCGCGGTCGAACAGAAACTCGATATCGACAATCAGGCGACGCAGTTTCAAACAGATGTTTTCGCGAAGTCGCCTGCGAAGCCTCGCGACTCGCGTCGTCCTCTCCTCGTCGATTCGATCGACGACGCGCGCTTCATTCCCGGCGACGTACTCTCCGAACGTTACCGCATCGTCGGACTACTCGGACGCGGCGGCATGGGCGAGGTCTACCGCGCCGACGATCTGAAACTCAAACAAGCCGTCGCGCTCAAGTTTCTTCCGTCGTCACTCAGTGCAAATGGCGCCTCACTGGCACGCTTCTATAAAGAGGTAAGCGTGGCGCGTCAGATTTCACACCGACACGTATGTCGCGTTTACGACATCGGCGAGCATCAACTCGAACACTTCATCTCGATGGAGTTTGTGCGCGGCGAAGAACTCTCGTCGTTGCTCAAACGCATCGGTCGTCTGCCTCAGGACAAGGCCATCGACGTGGCGCGTCAACTTTGCGCTGGTCTGGCTGCGGTGCACGAACGGGGCGTGCTTCATCGCGATCTGAAACCCGCGAATGTCATGCTCGACGAGCACGGTGACGTGCGCATCACCGACTTCGGCATCGCTGCGCTAGCTGAAGATCTCGACCGGCGCGACATCATGGCGGGAACGCCGGCGTACATGTCACCCGAACAACTCGAAGGCCAGGAGTTGACGGTCAAGAGTGATCTCTACTCGCTGGGCCTCGTGTTGTATGAGTTGTTTACCGGCAAGCGTGCGTTTGAAGCAACGAGCTTACACGAGTTGCTGCGTTTGCGACGAAGTGATTCGACGCCGACGAGTCCCGCCGAGATCGTTGCGGACCTGGATCCACTGGTTGAGCGAGTCATCTTTCGTTGTCTCGAACGAGATCCCGAGAAACGGCCGGCATCGGCCTTACAGGTAGCGGCGGCAATGCCGGGGGGCGATCCGCTCGCAGCGGCACTTGCGGCTGGTGAGACTCCTTCGCCGGAAATGGTTGCGGCTGCGCCGAAACAAGGTGGTTTGAAACCGGCGGTCGCGATCGCGCTGCTCGCGGCGGTGGTGGTGATGATTGCCGCGATTTCATTCCTGTCGCGTTACACCGCACTCTACCGGCAAGTTCCATTAAACAAGTCGCCTGAAGTGTTGCGCGATCGGGCCACCGAACTCGTGAAAAAGTTTGGCTACACGGCGGCGCCGGCCGACTCCGCGTACGGCATGGCCGTCGATCGCGCTTATCTCAACTACGTCCGTAACACAGATCAGTCAGTGACTCGCTGGAATAAATTGAGCAGTGGACAACCGGCGGCGATCTACTTCTGGTATCGGCAGAGTCCTCTCCCGTTTGACGTTAGCAACGGTGACAATGTGACGGAGTTCAAGCCGGAGCGTGACCTGCCGAACATGATCACGCTCACGCTCGATACGCTCGGGCGCTTGCGTTCATTCTTTGCAGTACCGCCGCGAAAGAGTTCCAACACCGATCCGGTAGTGACAACACCGGATTGGTCACAGCTTTTCTCAGAAGCTGGGTTGGACCAGGCGAAGTTTCACCCGGTTGCTTCCGTTTGGACTCCACCGCATGAGTCAACGGCGCGCGCCGCGTGGGACGGTGCTTATCCGAACCATCCGGAGTTGACGATTCACGTCGAGGCGGCGGCCTTTGAAGGTAAACCTGTTTACTTTGAGATCCTCGACGCGTGGGACCAGCAACAAGACGTCCGAACGGGCATTTCGGGTTTTCGCGAACGCGCGTTGACTGTCCTCCTGCTTAGTGTGTTCATCATCGTCATGTTAGGCAGCGCACTGCTCGCTTTGCGAAACCTGAAGCTTGGACGCGGAGATCGCAAAGGAGCGTTTCGTCTTGCGGCGTGCGTGTCTGTGAACTTCTTTTTGTACTGGTTATTCTCGTGGCACCACGTCTACTCGGAAGACGAGGCTTTCAACTTTATCTTTAACATTCAGAACATGCTGTTCTGGACGTTTTTCTTCTGGGTGGTCTATCTCGCCTTTGAGCCGGTCGTGCGACGGCGTTGGCCCGAACGGATCATTTCATGGAGCCGGGTTCTGGCGGGTGGTTTTCGCGATCCGCTGGTTGGGCGCGACATCCTTATCGGAGCAGCGTTTGGGCTGGGAATGATCATCTCGCATATCTACCTCTCCGATCTCGTGCCCCGCTCGTTGGGCCACCCGCCTAAAATTCCGTGGCTTGACTCTCCTCCGACGCAACTGCGCGGCATCAATTCATTTGTGCAAAGCATGACGCAGGAGGTCTTCGGCGGGCTGTTTCAATCTTTCATCATGCTGTTCGTGCTATTGCTGTTGTACATCGTTCTGCGCCGGGAACGACTCGCAGCGATTGTGCTGTGGCTAATAATGACTGTCGCGTTGTCGTTGACGAATGAGACTGTCATTAGCGTACCCTTTGCCGCCCTGACAGGTTTTCTGGTCGTCTGGGTTCTGTACCGGTATGGCTTTCTGGCTCTAATCTCCTCGCTTTTGTTCATGCACTTGATGATCTTCTATCCAATTACCTCAGAGTTTTCCGCGTGGTACGCAGGCGACTATGTGCTCGGTCTGATCGTTCTGCTCGCGCTTTTAGTCTTCGCTTTCTACACCTCGCTCGCCGGCCAACCACTCTTGCGCGCGTCGCTGCCGGACGACTAATGAACTGAAGAACGGTAATCGAGTAGCGTCTCAACAAGCGCACCAGCCAAACTGAAGGGGTTCAGCAGACGGGACCGGCGGTGGCGTCGAAGTCGGTGTCGGGAGTGGGTTCAGAGCCGTTCGTGCCGCGGCCACGCTGGTGACGCGCCAGTTGGTCCATAACTTCGGCGAGAGCCTGGAGATTGAGCGGTTTGGTGAGGTGCGAATAGAACCCGGCGGCACGGGCGCGCTCGATGTCGTCACTGCGGCCGAAACCGGTTATCGCCACCACCGGAACGTGTTGACGACCATTGAGCTGTCGCAGTCGTTGCAGAAACTCAAACCCATCCATTCCCGGCATCGAGATGTCGGAGAGAATCACGTCAAACTCGTGCTCAGCAGCGATTCGCAGCGCATCCGCGCCGGTCGTGGCGGTAGTCACATTCGCACCGCTCACATTCAATAACTGCTCCAGCATTCTGATCGTGTCTTCAGAATCGTCGACGATCAGAAAACTCGTGTGCGGCGGAAGCTTCAGGTTGACCGCGGCAGCCGAATCAGGCGTCGGCGACACGAGCGACGCCCGATCAGCCAGCAACGGCAAGCGCACCGTGAAACGAGATCCTTTGCCTGGGCCATCCGACTCGGCTTGAATCGTGCCACCGTGTAATTGCACCAGTTGTCGGACTAGCGCGAGACCAATACCGAGGCACCCGTGACGACGGCTGTTGCTGCCGTCAGCCTGGCGAAACATCTCGAAAACGTGAGGCAGAAACGCCGGATCGATTCCCTGCCCGCTATCGGAGACCATCAACACTGCACTTCCATCGTCACTCTTCAACGCGATGCCGATGTTGCCGCCATGCGGCGTAAACTTCACCGCATTGTTCAGTACGTTCCAGGCGATCTGCTGCAAACGCAACCGGTCACCGTCGACAAGCAAGAGCTGATCGCTTCCGTGCAAACGGATGTCGATGCCCTTCGACAACGCATCGGCGCGTACTGTCTCTACGGCGCTGTCGATGATCGCCGCCAGCGACACGGGCTCATGGTTAAGCGAGATCTTGCCACGTTGCAATCGCGACAGATCCAACAGGTCGTTGATTAGTTGCGACTGCGATTGGGCGTTTCGTTTCAACGCTTCCGCCATTGGCGCCAACCGTGCCGATAGTTCGATTTCCGGCATGCGCAACAAGAGTTCCGAGTAGCCAAGTATCACGTTCAACGGATTGCGCAGCTCGTGCGAGAGCGTGGCGAGAAACTCGTCTTTGAGCTGGTTGGCCTTTTCCGCGGCGTCGCGCGCTTCCTGTTCGCGCTGGAGCAGTTGCTCGCGCTCGTCTTCCGCGCGCAGTTTTTGAATCGCGGTCCAGGTGCGTTCAGCAAC
>DATJKO010000186.1:0-11148 GCA_035491355.1 Pyrinomonadaceae bacterium | reverse complement strand
ACTCGATTGACGAGCAGGTCAATACATTCCTGCGGCGTCATCTTCTCGAGGTGAAAGTTGAGTGAGAAGATAATGCGCGCGCAGCGGTGCATGCGCCAGAAGAGCATGCCGATCTTGTCTTCCGGAGTCTTTGCGAAGTTCAGGTCCCACAGCAGTAACTCCCAGTAGAGCGAGTTTCCTTCACTCCAGAACGGTGTGCTGAACACGCCGCGATACGGTTTGTAACGGGCGGACATGAAGCCTTGCAGGTGATGGCCGGGGATCAGTTCGTGATGGACGGTTGCGCGCGAGAAGTGCCGGTTGTTGCCGCGCATGCTCATCATCTTCTGTTCGTGGGCCATCGTGTTCGTCGGGAACGACACCTGGATGACTTCGCCGCCGAGGAAGAACGGGCTAACGAGTTGGCGCTCCGGAGTCATCATCTCCATGCGCCAGCTATCGCGTGCGAGTTCGGGGACGGTGACGAGGTTGTTGTCTTCGACAAACTTGATCGCCTCGTAGGCGAGTTCGCGGATCATTTCCGGTTGTTTGCCGGGTTCGACGTAGCGGTCTTTGACGTACTCGAGCGCTTTGCGCCAGTCATCCCCGTAGCCGAGTTCGCGAGCTGCTTTTTTCATCTCGACCTCGCACCAGGCCATTTCTTTTTCGCCGATCGCGATGATTTCTTCCGGGGTATAGGGGATCATTTCGGAGCGCAGTTCGCTGATGAGCGCTTCGCGTCCGATGGGATCGCCGACGATGTCGCTCGTGTCGCCGGCTCGTGCGACGTTTCCGCCGGGTCGTTGGAAACCGCCTTGTCCAGCGCCACCACCGCCGGGTGCGCCGCCACCCTGGAATCCACCGCTGCCCGGCCCACGCGTGGCAGCTGTTTGCGCGCCGTCACTGCGAATGCCGACGATTCGTTCGCTCAGGAAGCTGGCGTAGTTCGTGAGCGACTGATCCACAGTTTTATACGGTTCTTCGTTCCACCAGGTGAACATCGGATCGTAGCCGTTGTAGAACGTGTACCAGTTTCTGAGATTGCCGCGCAGGCTGTTGATTGCCTGGACCGCGCGGTTCGCGACGGTTTTCTTGATTGCCGGTTCGGGTGTGTAATTCGTGTCTGCGTTCGGGGCACGTCCTGCACGCGGCAGTCCCGCCTCGATCACGCGGCGTCGTTCGTCTACCTGTTTCCGGAGTTCGTTTAGAGTTGCTGCGACCTTCGCCGAGTCGATCTGTTCCATCCGGCGACGTGCTTCTTCAAGATCGATGATCGTCTTCGAGAACGGGATTAGCGGTTGGATCTCGGCGAGTTGTTTGGCCTGGATGTCGAGTTGTCGCAGTTCGTATTCGAGGTGGTTCTTGAAAAGGAGGTAGTCGACCTTGCCGTCCTGGCTCATCGCGTCAAAGTCGAGTGTTTGCAGCGATGCTAGCCACTCGGTATAGAACTTCTTGAAGCGATCGCGTCGCGCGGGAGACATACCAACCGGATACGATCGCGTGAGACTTCCGCGATCGACCGAGTAGCGCTCAATCGATGCGCGCATCTCGCTAATCGGCGCCGCCTTACCATTGACGGGTTCGGTTGTTGTGGGTGCAGCCGGCCGCGGGCGACCCCCATTCTTCGCTCCGGTCTGCGCGAGAACATTAATCGAGAGGGAAACGAGCAAGAGAAGCACAACTACAGCACGTGATGCAGAGCGCATACTTTGTCTCCTACGGATGCACAAATTGTGGATGATAAAAACGGAAAGCCCCTGGTGCGCCGACATGCTAACGCAAAGGTTTGAGAATGGCGAGGGTACTGGTGCAGTTTGAAAGTATGTGCTCCCGCAAAGGCGCAAAGGCGCCAAGAGAATCAATGAATTCAGGGTGTTCTTTCTTTCTTTGCGTCTTTGCGGAAATTTTGGTTTGAAACTGCATCATTACCCATGGCGGGGCTTTAACTTGCGCCGTTGCCAAGGGCTTTGCTAAAATCCGGCGTCGATTTTCTAATTTTTGGTGGGAGCTCCGGAAGACCTTCGTCATGAATCGAACATTCACTCGATTCACTACTTTTTAGCCGACCCGCACTACGCGGGCGCACGGCGAAGGCGCTCCTATCGAATCCGATCAACTGAAGTACAAGCAATTAGTGAATCGCAAATCGTGAGGAATCGTCTTCGGCCCTGGGATTCGGGTCTGTCCCGCCGTCCCTGCGCCCTCGTGGCGGCGCAAGCTGAGGACATGCAATGAGCGATATAAACGTACAACTTAAAAATGGTGAGCCGATGCCCGTGCCTGACTCGGCAACGGTCGCAGAAGCTCTGAAAAAACTCGATCGCGACCTGGCAAAGCAGGCGCTGGCCGCGAAGATTGGCGGGCGCGAGGTGGATCTCGCACTCCCACTGAACGAGGTTCGCGGAGACAACGGCGACGCGGTCCAGATCGAACCAATCGTCCCGCAAACGCGCGACGGCCTGGAAGTGCTGCGTCACTCGACTGCCCACTTGCTGGCCGCGGCCGTACTCGATCTCTTCCCCGGCACGAAGCTGGGAATCGGTCCGGCACTGCTTGACGATCCGCGTTATGGCTTCTTCTACGACGTCATCACGCCGCGCCCGCTCACGGAAGCAGACCTTCCCGTAATCGAGAAGCGCATGAAGCACATCGCGAGTCAGAATCTCGGTTACCGGCGTGAACAGATCTCGAAAGCAGACGCCCTACGCGTCTTCAACGAACGCGACGAACCACTCAAGTGCGAACTGATTGACGAAAAGGCCGGCGAACAAGTCAGCGTCTACTACATCGACGGTTCGCCGTTTATCGACTTTTGTCTCGGTCCACACGTGCCGAACACGAACAAGCTCCGCGCCTTCAAACTGCTTTCACTCGCCGGCGCTTACTGGAAAGGCGACGCGGCGCAACCGCAGATGCAACGCATCTACGGCACGGCTTTCTTCTCGGCAGAAGAACTCGACGCGTGGCTGAAGCAACGCGAGGAAGCAGAGAAGCGCGATCATCGCCGTCTCGGCCGGGAACTCGATCTCTTTTCAATCCAGGAAGACTACGGCCAGGGCCTCGTGATGTGGCACCCCAAAGGCGGCGCCATTCGCAAAGCGATGGAAGACTTCCTGCGCGAAGAGTTGCTGAAGCGAGGCTATGGTCTTGTCTTCACGCCGCACATCGCCAAGCGCGAGCTCTGGTTCACGAGCGGACATGAAGAGAACTACGCCGATTCGATGTTCTCGCCCATGGAGTTTGAAGAGCAGGAGTTTCGCATTAAGCCGATGAACTGCCCGTTTCACATCGGCATTTACAAGACGGGCCAGCGGTCCTATCGAGACCTGCCGTTGCGATACGCCGAGCTCGGTACGTGTTACCGCGCCGAACTATCCGGCGCGCTTCACGGACTGACGCGCGTGCGCGGGTTCACGCAGGACGACGCCCACATCTTCTGCACGCCCGAGCAGATTCGCGGCGAGATCCTGGGCTGCATCGACTTCGCGTTTCACGTCTACGAAGTCTTTGGCTTCAAGGACATCAAAGTCGAACTCTCGGTGCGCGGTAACGATTCCAACGTGAGCTATCTCGGTTCCGATGAAGATTGGGCCAATGCCGAGGCGGCGCTCGTCGACGCCCTCAACTCGCGAAACATTCCGTACACGCGCGTCGAAGGTGAAGCAGTCTTCTACGGTCCAAAGATCGACATCCGGGTCGAAGATGCGATCGGCCGCAACTGGCAGTTAACGACGGTGCAGTTCGACTTCAACCTGCCGAAACGGTTCCAAATGGAATATATCGGCGAAGACAACAAACCGCACCAGCCGTTGATGGTCCATCGCGCGTTGTTCGGCTCGGTGGAACGCTTTTTTGGCGTGTTAATCGAGCATTATGCCGGCGCGTTTCCGATGTGGCTGGCGCCTGTTCAGGTCGCCGTGCTACCGATCACGGACCGCGTAAACGACTACGCGCAGGAACTTGCAGACGAACTGCGTAACTGCGGTTTTCGCGTCGAAGCCAACCTGCGAAGCGAAAAAATCGGCGCGAAGATTCGCGACGCGCAATTACAGAAGGTTCCGTTCATGCTGGTCGTTGGCGATCGCGAGAAGGAACAACGCGTGGTTGCGGTTCGGGAACGCGCAAAGGGCGACATCGGCGCGATGTCGGTCGACGAATTTAAGGAAATGGCGCGGCGTTTGGTTGAAACGCGCGCGTTAACCCACAACTAGTCTCAGCGCCGGCGATCTGACTTCGCTATCAGGATCGCTGGCACCGAGACGTAACTTAGGAGGTGCAGCAATAGCTACAGGCTTTCGCGGTCGCGGTCAGCGTCCTGATAACCGGCGTGTTCCGCCGGTCCGTATTAACGAAAGAATTCGAGTACCCGAAGTTCGGGTCATCGGGGAGGAAGGAGAGCAGCTGGGTGTGATGGACGTGCGCGACGCCATCCGCGCCGCTCGCGATAAGGGATTGGACCTCGTGGAAGTTGCTCCGAACGCCGATCCGCCTGTTTGCCGGATCATCGACTTCGGCAAATTCCAGTACGAGGCGAAGAAGAAAGCCAACGAGGCCAAGAAGAAGCAGGTCACGATCACGGTGAAGGAAGTGAAGTTTCGTCCCGGCACCGACGATCACGACTACGACTATCGCATGAAGCATGCCCGTCAGTGGCTGAGCGACGGCGATAAAGTGAAAGCGACGATCTGGTTTCGCGGCCGCGAGATGACGCACCGCGAACTTGGCGCACGCATTCTCGAAAAGCTGGAGCAGGACCTTGCCGATGTCGGCGAAGTCGAAGCACGGCCGAGAATGGAAGGGAACCAGATGTTCATAATCCTCGGACCAAAGCGACACAAGTCAGCTGGCCCGAAGGACGCACACTCAAGTGCGCCGCCGCTGAATTAGTGATTTGGGAGCTTTGTGCTTAGAGCTTTGCACTTGTTCGCTTGCGAATCGTTCGAGTGAGAGCGTTAGTTCGGGTAGTTAGCCAAGAACAAAGTGCTAAGTACAAAGTTCGAAGAGTGATATCGAGAATTACAGCGAAAGGTTGATACCAAATGCCTAAACTAAAAACACACAAAGGTGCGGCGAAGCGATTCCGCCTGACCGCCACCGGGAAGATCAAACGCGGCCATTCGCACGCGCGACATATCCTGACCAAGAAGACGAACAAACGTAAACGTCATCTCGACATCGACGTTCTCGTCTCCAAGTCCGATCACGATCGTGTGACGAACATGTTGCCCTACGGCCGAGACTAAGCGAGTAATTATTAGTGTCATAAATAGAAAGGGGATTAATTATGCCCAGAGCAAAACGTGGCAATAAGCGTCTCGAACGGCGCAAGAAGATATTGAAATTGGCGAAAGGCTATCGCGGCACGAAGTCGAAGCTGTATCGCTCAGCTAAAGAGTCCGTCGAACGCGGGTTGAACTTTGCGTACACCGGACGAAAACTGAAGAAGCGCGACTTCCGCAGCCTTTGGATCGTGCGCATCGGCGCCGCTGCCCGGTTGAATGGTTTGAACTATTCACAACTCATGCACGGTTTGAAACTCGCCAACATCGAACTCGATCGTAAAGTGCTGGCCGACCTCGCGGTGCACCAGCCCGATTCGTTTGCCAGCGTTGCCGCGCAGGCGAAGAACGCCCTCGACAGCGAACAACGGAACAAGGCGGCGTAAAAGTTCTCCTGAAAGGAACCAAACCAGTGAACAACACAATCGCGAGAATCAGCCGCACCGCCGGCCTGCTTGTGCTCACGTTTTTGATCGGCGCCTCCGTGGCCCTGGCTCAGGACACGCTGTCCGGCAAGTATGAAGGCACACTGAAAACTGCCGGCGCCGCCGATGAAAAGGTTTCGCTCGAGCTGAAAAATGATGGTGCCAAGATTTCCGGCCGTTTAATGCGAGGCCAAACCGCCATCGACGTCTCGGAAGGCACGCTGGCTGAGTCGAAGCTCTCGCTGAAGCTCGGCGCCGCGGCGAAAGAGGGAACGATCAGCGCCGTCGTCAACGGCGACAACATCAACGGCGATTGGACCGCCGGCGCGGCCAAGAAAACTCTCGAGTTGAAGAAAGTTCCGGCTGCTGCGGCTGCATCCACGGCTGCATCCACTACCGCCGTAAACCTGAATGGTCAATGGGACGGAGTTGCCGATGCCCAGGGCCAACCGTTTCCGTTCTTGCTCACGCTCAAAATCGAGGGTGAAACTGTCACCGGCACCAGCAGTTCGCAACTAGGTGATTCGCAGATCAAGAACGGCAGCTGGAAAGAAGGCAAACTGGTGTTTGAGCTCGAAGGTCAGAACGGCGTGATTTCGATGAGCGCGGTTGTGGTCGATGGAAAACTCTCCGGCGAGTTCGATTTCTCCGGACAACTGCAGGGCAAGTGGGTGGCAGTAAGAAAAACCAACTGATGACAGATAGCGAAACGGACCAGTCGCCTGCCGAGCAGGTTCAAGCTGCACGCAAAGCGTTCGAGCAAGAGTTCGAGCGCTTTGCTCGCTTTATCGACGACTCAAGTTCGCTGGCCGGCCTCGATTTGGACCAGGCGCTGGCGGAACAGCGAGCGTTGGCCGACCTGAGGACGCGGCATCTCGGGAAAAAGAGTGCGCTTGCCGCTACCAAGAAGTTGATCGGCCGCGTTGCGGCAGCAGACCGTGCAGCGTTTGGGCAAGTCGTACAAGCGACCGAAGCCGCCCTGGTGAAGTCGCTCGACGACGCTGACCAGAATCTCAAGCAACACATCGAGACGCAGCGCGTTGCGCGCGAGAGTATCGACGTCACGATGCCGGGTCGCCGTCCGCGCTCCGGACATCGCCACCCGATCACCTTGTTGCGTGAACGTGTTGAGGACATCTTCGTCGCGCTCGGCTATGCGATTGAAGACGATCGGGAGATCGAAACCGACTTCTATAACTTCGACGCGCTCAACATTCCGGAATATCATCCGGCGCGCGCATCCCAGGACACGTTCTACACCACTGAAGGTTTCGCGCTACGCACGCAAACCTCCACCGTTCAGATTCACGCGATGCAGAGGCGTGGCGTGCCAGTCAGGATGATCGCGCCGGGACGCGTGTTCCGCCGCGATACGCCCGATCCGACTCACAATCCGATGTTCTTCCAGGTTGAAGGCCTGTGCGTCGATCGCGGGATCACGATGGCCCATTTGAAAGGAACTGTCGCGGAGTTCCTGCGACGGATGTTTGGAGCAGACACGGTGACGCGCTTTCGCCCGTCGTATTTCCCGTTCACTGAACCGAGCGCTGAATTCGACTTCAGTTGTTTCAAGTGCAAGGGCAGCGGATGTCGCATCTGCAAGAACTCGGGTTGGATCGAGTTGGGCGGATCCGGCATGGTGCATCCAAACGTGTTGCGTGCGGTTGGCGTTGACCCGCAGGTTTATTCGGGATTCGCGTTTGGACTCGGGATCGATCGCATGTGCGCGTTGATGTATGAGCTTGATGACATTCGTCTTTTGTTTGAGAACGATGTGCGGTTTCTGGAGCAGTTTAGGTAGAACTTCGGAATTCAAACCAATAAATGCTGATTAGTTACAAATGGTTGCAGGAGTTAACGGATACGGGGCTCCGTCCGAACGAATTGCGCGAACGGCTGACCATGGTAGGTCTGGCGATCGACGCGGTCGAAACGCATGCGGATGATTTTGTGCTGGACGTGGAGGTGCCGTCGAATCGACCTGACTGTCTGTCGCACGTGGGTGTCGCGCGGGAAGTGGCGGTAATCGATCGCAAGGAACTGAAACTACCAGACACCTTGTCCCGAAATGGCTCCGGATCCATGAAGACGGAGGGTCGCTCAGCGGATCTAACATCCGTGGAAATTAACGATCCCGGTCTGTGTCCCAGGTATGCCGCCCGGCTCGTGCGCGGAGTGAAGATTGGACCGTCTCCTGAGTGGCTGGTGAAACGACTCGAAGCGATTGGCCAGCGTCCGATCAATAACGTCGCCGACATCACGAACTACGTTCTGCACGAGGTGGGCCAACCACTACACGCGTTCGATCTTCAGAAGCTCTCCGGCCGTCGCATTGTGGTCCGCCGTGCCACCCGCGGTGAGAAGCTGCGCACACTCGATGGTGTCGATCGTGAACTCTCGGAAGAGATGCTCGTGATCGCAGACGCCGAGAAGCCTGTCGCACTCGCGGGGATTATGGGCGGTGAAGACTCCGAGATCTCCACCGGCACCACCGACGTTCTGATCGAGAGTGCTTACTTCGATCCGAATTCCGTCCGTCGCACTGCTCGTCGCCTCGGCATGGACACCGAAGCATCGCGACGCTTCGAGCGCGGCGCCGATCGCGAGAACGTCCTGCGCGCACAGGCGCGTTGCGTCGAGTTGATCTGTGAGTTTGCAGGAGGCGTTGCTACCGAAGACGCGATCGACGTTTATCCCCAACCGTTCATTCCACGTACCGTGGAGTTTCGAACGGCGCGCGTGCAGGAACTGACGTCGCTCACTGTGAAACCCGAGAACATGGTGCGCATCCTGACCGGTCTCGGTTTCAAGTCAGACTACTTGCCGCTCGAGAAGTTCACCGCGGAAGTTCCGTCGTGGCGGATCGATGTCGATCAGGAGGAGGATCTCGTTGAAGAGATCGCGCGGCACTCAGGTTTCGAGAACATTGCTTCCGAACTGCCGCCGTCGAATATTCCCGGTGAATATCAACCAACGGAGATGAAACAACGTTCGCTCCGTCGCGCGCTGAATGCGTGCGGTTTCGACGAGGCGATCACGTTCAGCTTCATCACCCGCGAAGAACAGTTCGAACTGATTCCGGAGTTGGGCGACCAAGCGCAGACGCAGCTCAAGAACCCGATCATCGAAGACGCCACCTGGATGCGCACGACGCTTCTTCCCGGCCTCTTAAACTCCTTGCGGCACAATCTCAATCACGGTATTCGCGACGTCAGACTGTTCGAAACTGGCCGAGTTTTCGGCGTTTCGAGCGATGGACAGTTGCCGCAAGAGCCGCTTGCCTGGGCGATGATCGCTACCGGCGCTGCACTCGAAGAGAACAGGGCGCAAGCCGATCGCGAAGTCGACTTCTTCGATCTCAAAGGCGCAGTCGAGGCGGGCGTGGATTGGATGAATCTGAGTCCACTCGTCTTCGCAAACACTTCAGCGAAACATCTGCGCGCCGGGCAGGCCGCGTCGATCAAGCGTGCCGACGGTGTTGCGATCGGGACGATTGGCAGGTTAGCGGAGTCTGTTGCTTCGGCGTACAAGTTTCGTCAGCCGGTTTATGTAATGGAACTCGATCTTGGATCATTATTGAGTGGACCCGAGCGCGGCATTCAATACGCGCCGTTGCCGCGGTACCCGTCGGTGATGCGCGACATTTCTCTCATGTTGGATCGCACCGTGGCACTCGACGAGATTTTGCGCGCAGTGAGAGATCAGCGTGTGGCAGACTGCCGCAGCGTCATGCTGGTTGGCACATTCACGGGCGCTAACATCCCGCCCACCAAGCGATCCGTCACTTTGCGGCTCGAGTATCGCTCTGACGAGCGCACCTTGCGCGATGAAGAAATCGAGGAACGACACTCGCAACTCACGTCGTCGTTGTTGGGGACATTCGCCGCTGAGCAACGCTAGAATGAACAGCAGCAAAATAAATCGCCTCGGTTTGTGAAATGAGTCTTGCGCTTGCAACCGCGAAGGCGGATAATCGCTGACGATTTTCACTTCATTCGAACACGTTCACGGGAGACAAAAGATGGTTGGCCTGTCAGGCTTGGAAAAGTTTTCGCATCTCGAAGATAAGATCTATCGGACCATCGAACTTACCAAAACCCTGCGTCAGGAAAAAGAGAACCTCGAGAAAGAGCTGTCGCTGATACATCGAGACATGGGCAACGTCTTGAATGAAAAAGAGCGACTCGAAAGTCAGGTCGAAAAGTTGCTCGCCGAACGTGAGACGATACGCATGAAAGTCGAAGCAATGCTCGATGCCGTGGCCGCTCTCGATCCGGAGATGGCTGAGGAACTCAGATGAGTTCCGGGATCGGTCGCATGATCAATAAAGGCAGCATGGAAGCCACCAGCAGCAGTCCCACCATCCGTGTCGAGATTTACAACCAGACCTACAACATCAGGTCTGATGGCGACACTGAATACATTATCCAGCTCGCTGAATTTGTCGACAGCCGCATGCGCGAGATCTCCTCGGGCACCCTGACGGTCGACTCGTTGAAAGTCGCCATTCTCGCCGCGCTACATATCGCGGACGAACTTCACCGCCTCAAGAACATGCACGAGCAAGCCGATTCCCAACTCGGGGCGCGCAGCTCTGAATGCGCTGAAATGCTCGATCGTCTACTGAAAGTCCGCTCCACGCTAGAACACGAACAAGGAACGCCAGGGAAGCTGTCGCTTGGCTGACTTTATACTTAGTACTTTGTGCTTTGTACTTTGTTCGCCTTTGCTGCTCATGCTAATAGTCTAATTAAACACCTGCCGACCGAGAACAAAGCACCAAGTACAAAGTACAAAGAACAAAGTACTAGGACAAAGCACAAAACACCCAAATCCAACACCCACTTCTCGACCAAAACTTCTTGTGATACTATCTCGCGCGGCGGAGGGAAACGTTCTGCGGTGTTCGTCACCGAGGGTACGATGATTGAGCCAACGCCGTTGATTCGGGAGACCGAGGTCGCCTAGCCAGTGCAGTTCTTCATCGTTAAGAATTGCCAGAGGTTGCGGCATTAAGAGGTCACCCACCTGTCTAGCAGGTTCAATTACGGCTTCGGAACGGCAACGCGGATCTCCCTCTCGCCAATTACCGCGAATCGTGAATCGTAGATCGTGATTCGTTTATCACGCTGCTTCGATCCGTGATTTGCGGCATTTTTGTTTCTAACCCAGTTTCACCTTATGAAAATCCTCATGTTTGGAGACGTGGTGGCGAAGCCCGGCCGCATAGCCGTGCTCGAGCGCATCCAGGACCTCCGCGAACAACACCAGATCGATCTCGCTATCATGAATGCAGAGAACCTCGCGGGCGGCTTTTCCGTGACGCCATCACTCTGCGAACAACTCTTCAACAACGGTATCGACGTGATGACGTCGGGCAATCACATCTTCGACAAGAAGGAAGCCATCGAGTACATCCGCAAACAACCGCGGCTTCTTCGTCCCGCAAACTATCCGCCTAACAC
>DATJKO010000185.1:0-14008 GCA_035491355.1 Pyrinomonadaceae bacterium | reverse complement strand
GGCATCCCGGTTTACATCATCGGCACCGCCAACATGTTCAAGAAGATCTATGGCGACCAGTTGCCGGCAACTGACGGCGTGTTCGGCATGCCGGGCCGCATGAGCTGGCTGCAAGCCGACAATACGTTGCAGACGTTCGCGAAAGAAACGGGCGGAGCGTATTTTCCAGTGACTTTCGAAGGCGAACTGCCGAAAGTGCTCGGCAACATCAACGCTCTGCTGCGCAGTCAATACAGTCTGGCGTTCAATCCGGGCGACGTTCGCGACGGAAAGCAGCACAAGCTGAAAGTGAGCATTGATGTTGACGGCGATGGGACGTATGACGACAAGGAATACGTGATTCAGGCGCGGCAGTACTACAACTCACCGAAACCTGACAAGGCTGATAAAGGTTCGCAGTAATACCAAGATTCCCGCAAAGGCGCAAAGTTACATTCCGTCTTTGCGGGATCCTTCTTTCCTAGACTCCGTAAACTCTTAATCGAAACTCATCGTTGAACGAGACGATCTCGGCTTTGCGGTTCGAAAACCGTTTAGCCTCGCGCAGTAGTGCTGGCAGGCCCCGAAGCGGAAGTTTCAAACCATAGGCGTCGCTGGTGAGTACGGACGCCAGTTGAGGGTTCAGACGCTGCGGCATTCCATAGCGAATCGCCTTCTGCGCCACCGGCGAAAACCCCACACTTCTTCTCGAATTAACAAACTCCAACGAGTGATCGAACAGGTGCAAGCGACTCGGCAAATCGCGCAACGCGAGATCGCGATGGGCCAACAGGTTCGTAACCGCTTCGCATACAACACCGCGATGATAGTTCGCGCGCGCCGGCACGGGCGAATCGTCTGCTGCTACTGATTCCGGTAAGTATCTGGGTCGCTGATCGTGCAGATCGCAGTAGCGACTGACAAACCGCATCACCCTCTCGTAAATCGACAACAAACTGCCGGTCACTTTCACGCGCTCGATTACCGGCGACTGCGGCGAATCACCCGAGAAGCGCGTAACCGTCACCGAGCCGCGCGGCAATAACTCACCGACGCGTTCGTCGCGACCGAACAGCAGTAGTCCAGCAACAGTGGGAACCAAATCGTGCCCATCACTAGTCGCCATCAATAAATCCCGTTCGAGCACTTCGCTCGTCGGATAACCGACGGCGCTCGCTTGTTCAAACGCACCGCCTTCAAACTCACGCAGGTAACTCCACAGATGCGCTTCGTCGATGTCGGCGATGGTGGCGCCGAGCGCCGGAACTGCTTCGTAGCGCAAAGGTCGCGCTTCATCCAGCAGCGCGGAGATCTCTTCGCGTGAAGCCTCGCGTTTTTCCGCGCCGATCCGCAGGTAAAAGCGGCCATCGCGCGTGCGATACGGACGTCGTTTGGTTTCGATATCGAGGGCCACGATGCGACGGCCGTTATCGAGTGCGACGCGATCGATGTACGGCACGAGTGCCGGTTGCACTTCCTCGCGACAGATCCGCACCAGCTCTTCCTGAACTCGCTCCGGATCGTCTACGCCTTCAACACGCATTTGGTCGTTGACGCCGAAGACGATCACGCCCCCGCCGGTGTTTGCCAGCGCCACGATCTCCTGGGCGATCTTTTCAGTGTTCGAGAGTTTTACTTTAAGTTCGAGATACGTGTCCTCACCGCCGCGGACCAGCCGCAGTAATTCGGTTCTCGAAGTTTGGGGAGCAGGAGTCGAGAGGATGTATTCCTGGAACGAACGCTCTGTTGTAGGTTCGTGCCGCTGGTTGCTGCGAAATCGTCTGCGAGCCATTGCCGTTGTGGTCGTAGTGTAGCACCAGCGAAACGGCGCGCCTATTCATCGGATGGCTCGCGGACCGTTTCGAGTATATCGATCTCGCGTCTGGCCAGGTCGCGGGCCTGCGGGTTGATGATGATCGCGTACAGAGCGACGAAAACGAACATAAACAACGCCAGCGTCAGGTAGCTGACGAAAACACTATGACTGAGGTACCCCGCCACTGAGGCCATAAACGGCGGAGTGCCGAGTATGAAAATCAGCGGAATCAGCAACAGCCCTGACACCCCCGAAACATTCATTCGCTTCCCAAACTGCATTCGTTTCGGAAACCGAACCGACGCCCAGTTCCCGTAGATCGACATGATCGCGGCAAACACCACGAAGCTCATCGATACAAACAGCCAGTCGCCAGGCGACATGTCGCGAAACACGATCGCATTCACCATGAGCAACGCTGTGGAGAGAACCAGCGCCACGGTTATGACCGCGATGTTTTTTCCGATCAGGATGTTTCGCCTGTCGATTGGCGCCAGAATGTAAGTACGCATGCCGCCTTCTTCGAACGCAAACAGGTTGGCCGTCAGCCCGCCGAGAACCAGAAACACGTAAACCACGCCGCCCGTCGCCATCAATCCCGACAGGTAACTGACGAAATCGCCGGCGTGAGCTGACGATCTCAAGTCTCCCATCCTTCTGCGGTTGAAAACGCGAACCGCAACGAGTATCAGGGGCATCAGCGCCATCATCCGTACCTGCGCGTTGCGCACCGCATAACGCAGTTCCTTTTCAACGATCGCTGAGAGCTGGTCAGATAGCAGCGGCAATCGCCAGCCGGCGTAGAAAGGAGCATCTGTAACAGTTTTAGCTTTGCGGCGTCGCCGGCCGGTGAGACCGAGTGCGGTACGACGGGCCATCCAGTACGTCGCGGCAATCACCGCGATTGCGTAAGCAGTGAGCGTCACGAATGAAAGTGCGTAGTCGAGTCCGTTGCGTGCTGTGCCGACGAGTAGAACAGCGGCTGCCCCGGGAGGCGTCCAGCGCAAGGCGCGCAATGACGCTGCATGTCGCAGCATTATCGGTGCAACCTGGCCCGCAAGTGCGGCGCTGATTCCTGCTCCTGCGCCGATCAGCGCGACGATCGTCTCGGCGCGCGCGCGTTTACGTTGTAACAGCGAACCGATCGTCGTCGAGAGCCATTTTGAAAGCCCGACGCCGAATAGTGTCGCTGGTATCGCGCCTAACATTGCCATCGCGAAGTTGCCGGAACCCAGGCCTGCTCCGATGCTGAGCGCTAACACTGCCGGCACGGCAAATACTGAATGCAGCGTGGTCAGTTCGCTGATGAAGTCGACCGCGAAGAGTTTGCGTAACGAGATCGGGTACATCAGCAACTTTCCGGCGTCGAACTGTTTGCTGCCCCCGATGCTCAACGGAATCGTGGCCCACGTCAGGTACATGAAGGCGAAGATCGAAAAGAAGATGAACTCCGTCGAGGCGCCCACCTGAACCTCACCTCTCGCGCTTCGCCTCATGAACTCACCCATGACGCCCGGCTTCGCGAGGAAGTAAGCCATGATGCCGAGAGATAACGCGACGACGAGTGAAACTGCCAGTGCGGCCAACATCCCGAGCACGGTCGCGAGTTTATTGACCATCGCCGTGCTGGACCGCAGCGAGTTGCGTAGCAGCCTCCACTTGAGCCAGATTAGGGTGCTGAGTTGCGACATTCTTTGTTCTTTGTGCTTTGTTCTTGGTACTTTGTACTTGGTTCTTGCCGTAATACAAAGAACAAAGTACCAAGCACAAAGCTCCAGGCATGATCCAAAACGCCTACGTCTCCCTGGGTTCCAACCTCGGCAACCGCGCCGGCTATCTCCTGCTCGCCGTACGCGGGATGCTCGACGCCGGACTCGACGTAATCCGCCTCTCGAACATCTACGAAACACAACCGGTCGACTACGAAAACCAGCCGTCGTTTCTCAACATGGTCGCCGAGTTGCGCGGCTCCACACTTCCCTCGCCCGAACACGTCATGGCGCGTTTGCTGCGCATCGAGTATTCACTTGGCCGCACCCGCGACATTCGCATGGGTCCGCGCACGATCGATCTCGACCTGTTGATCTGCAAAGGCGCGCAAGTGGAAACCGAGTTTCTCACCCTGCCGCACCCGCGCATGCACAACCGTCGTTTCGTTCTCGCACCACTGAACGAACTGGTGCCAAATCTCGTTCACCCCGTCCTCGGCAAGTCCATTGGCGAACTATTGGCGAACACCAGCGACCTGTCCGCCGTAGCTCGGTGGAAGTGCTAACCGATTGCCGTTATAATGCCCGCACTTGTTATCACGCCCGCGACATAGCCAAACTTTCCGTCTTTCTGGCAATCCAATTGTCCACAAATTGTGGTGTAAAGAGAGCTGAAAAATGCCTTACCTGAAGCCTGAACGTCCGGAGAAGGTTAGTGCCCCGTCTTTGCGATCCAGCAAACAACGAGGCGAACGGCTGGTTTGTCTGACAGCGTACGATTATCCGACCGCACGCATCGTCGATGAAGCAGGTATCGACGTCATACTCGTCGGCGACAGTCTGGGCAATGTCGTGCTGGGCTACGGCAACACCGTACCCGTGACCCTCGAAGAGATCCTGATCCACTTGAAAGCTGTTCGACGTGCAGTGCAGCGCGCTCTGCTCGTCGCGGACATGCCTTACGGATCGTTTCACACCGGCGACGACGACGCCGTTCGCAACGCACTGCGACTCGTCAAAGAAGGCGGCGCCGAAGCAATCAAGCTCGAAGGCGGTCACAAGCGTGTGCATCTAGTGAAGCGACTCGTGGACGAAGAGATTAGCGTGATGGGCCACATCGGTCTGACCCCGCAGTCGATCAACCAACTGGGCGCTTATCGCGTTCAGGGCAAGACAGCGCTCTCCGCGCAGCAGTTAATCGACGATGCTAAGGCGATGGAAGATGCGGGCGCGTTCGCGGTCGTGCTCGAAGTCGTCCCGCGCGAGATCGCAAAGATGATCACCGAGAGCATCAGTATTCCGACGATAGGCATCGGCGCCGGCGTTCATTGTGATATCCAGGTGCTGGTCCTGCACGACATGCTTGGTCTAGGGTTTGGTAAGCAGGCGCGCTTCGTGCGGCCTTATGCAAATCTCCGCGAAGTGATGACGGACGCCGTCAGCCGTTATGCCGACGATGTTCGCAACGGCACGTATCCTTCGGAAGCGGAGTCGTATGGTCTTCCCGCCGAGACCGCAGAACTGTTACACATCGACGTCCCCGCGAGAGAATCAAAAGGCGAGAAGTCCTGATTCCAACCTCAAAACTATGGAGATCATCAACCGCCGTCAGCGCATGACTTCCGTCGCGCGCAAAATCCGCCGTGAACAGGACAAGACCATCGGCCTCGTTCCCACGATGGGCGCTCTGCACGAAGGGCATCTGAGTCTCGTCCGCGAAGCGAGAAGAATGTGCGACGTGGTGGTCGTCTCCGTGTTTGTTAATCCGACGCAGTTTGGTCCGGGTGAAGATTTCGAACACTATCCGCGCGATCTGACGAAAGACACGGCGCTGCTGACTGACTACAACGTCGATTACATCTTTGCGCCGACAGTTGAGGAGATATATCCGCGCGGGTTTTCTACCTACGTCAACGTCGAAGGTCTGTCGGAACAACTCGAAGGCGCCTCGCGTCCGGGCCACTTCCGCGGCGTCGCGACGGTCGTGACGATTCTTTTCAACACCGTGCGGCCTGACTTCGCGTTTTTCGGCCAAAAAGATGCGCAACAGGCGCTGGTTATTCGTCGACTAGTTAGGGACCTCGCGTTCGACACTGAGATCGTGATATTGCCGATCGTTCGCGAGGATTCGGGCCTGGCGATCTCTTCGCGTAATCTATATCTGACGTCGGATGAACAGGGCTCGGCAGCGGTCATACATCGCGCGCTCGTCAAAGCAAAGACGGCGTTCAAGGAGGGTGAGCGCAGTGCCGGACGATTGGCCGAGTTGATTCGTTCGACTGTTGAATCGGAGCCACGCGCGCGGCTCGACTACGTCGCGATCACCGATGCTGAAACGTTAGAGAAAGTCGAGCGCGTCGAAGAAAGGCCGACGCTGATCGCCGTGGCCGCCTACATCGGCAAGACGCGGTTGATCGACAACCTGATTTTGAATAAGGTCAAGAAGAAAGACGGTGCCGCTCCACAGTAAGAAACAGATCGGGTTTACCCTCAATGGCGAACACGTCGAAGTCGCCTTCGCCCCGCACAAGACGTTGCTCGAGGTTCTGCGTGAGGATCTCAATCTCACGGGAACGAAGCACGGTTGTGAACTCGGCGAATGCGGGACGTGTGCCATACTGGTAGACGGGCGCTCGATTTTGTCGTGCCTGATGTTGGGACTCGATGCCGAGGATCGCGAGATCAAGACGATCGAGGGGATGGCCCTGGGTGCTGAGCTTCACCCGCTGCAGCAGACGTTTGCGGATCTCGGCGCAGCCCAGTGTGGTTACTGTTCGCCCGGTTTTCTGCTCGTCGCTGAAGAGTTGTTGAAGAAGACACCGAATCCGTCGCGTGCTGAAATTCAGGAGGCGTTGTCGGGTAATCTTTGTCGCTGCACCGGGTACTTGAAGATTTACGAGGCAGTGGAACTCGCTGCGCAACAGATGCATGGTGAATAAGAGTTGTTTCCGCAAAGAGGCACAGGCAGAGCCGCAAAGATGCGCAAGCGCAAACCGCAAAGAGGCACAAGCCCAGAGCGCAAAAAGGCACAGGCGCAGGGGCGCACCGGCAGTTCGAACCTGTTCTCTGCTCTTTCTTAGTTCTTCCTTTGCGTCTTTGCGCCTTTGCGGGAAACTCTTCTGACTCTTAGTAATTCTGCGGGAAACCGTTTTGACTCTTAGTAATGTCGAATAAAGACTTCAATGTTATCGGCAAGCCGTTTCGCAAAGTCGATGCGCGCGCGAAGTGCGTGGGCCAGACGAAGTTTGCTGACGACATCGTGTTACCGCGCATGTTGTTCTGCAAGCTGCTGCGCAGCCATCTGCCTCACGCATTGATCAAGAGCATCGACGTTTCGAAAGCGCTGGCGTTGCCCGGCGTTTTTGCTGTTATCACAGGAAAGGACCTGCCGATTCCATACGGTATCCTGCCTGTCAGCCAGGACGAACATGCACTGTGCATCGACAAGGTCCGTTTTATCGGCGATCCGGTTGCGGCTGTTGCGGCCATCGACGAGGACGTCGCGTTCGATGCGATGAACCTGATCGAGGTCGAGTACGAACCGCTGAATACGATCTCCACGATCGAAGAAGCGGTGCTGATCGACGAACCGCGCATTCACGATTACGGCGATGGCGGCAACGTGCATAAGAAAGTGTCGCTGGAGTTTGGGAATGTAGAAGAAGGATTCGCTGAAGCAGATCTCGTACGCGAAGATACGTTCTTCTACGAAGGCAACACGCACCTGCCGCTCGAGCAGCATGCTGCGGTCGCGCATTTCGATTCCGACGGGAAGATTGTCCTCTGGAGTTCCACGCAGACGCCGCACTACGTGCATCGCGCTTTGGCGAAAGTTCTCGGTTTGCCGGCCAGCCATATTCGCGTGATTGCAACGCCGAACGGCGGCGGATTTGGCGGCAAGAGCGATCCATTCAATCACGAAGTCGCGGTTTGTAAGCTGTCGATGATCACTGGGCGGCCGGTGAAGGTGACGCTAACGCGTGAGGAGGTCTTCTACTGTCATCGTGGGCGGCATCCAGTGTTGATGAGAGTCAAGACCGGTGTGAAGAACGACGGCGCCATCACGGCGATGCACTTTCAGTCGTATCTCGATGGCGGCGCGTATGGAAGTTACGGCGTGGCGAGCACCTTCTACACCGGCGCCTTGCAGACAGTGACGTATGACGTGCCGCGTTACAAGTTTCAGGGGATCCGGACGTTTACCAACAAGCCGCCGTGTGGACCAAAGCGCGGGCACGGTACGCCGCAACCGCGTTACGCGCTCGAAGTGCAGATCGACAAGATTGCCGAACAGTTGCGACTCGACCCCGCCGAGATGCGTCGGAAGCATTTGGTGCCACCGAATACAGTCACCGCGAATTATCTGCGCATCGGCAGCATGGGGTTGGGCGAGTGTATCGATCGTGTTGTCGAGGGATCGGATTGGAAAAATCGCTTTCAAAAACTCCCCTACGGCAAGGGTATCGGCATCGCTTGTAGCTCGTACCTCTGTGGCGCCGGATTGCCGATCTACTGGAACAACATGCCGCAGTCTGGTGTACAGCTGCGACTCGATCGCCAGGGTGGTGTGTGCGTCATGTGCGGGTCGACCGATATCGGTCAGGGATCCGATTCGATACTCGCGTACATCGTCGCTGAAGTTTTGGGGATCGATCCGTTTGATATTCGCGTCGTGACGGCGGATACGGATCTCACGCCGGTCGATCTTGGTAGCTATTCGAGTCGCGTCACCTTAATGACAGGCAACGCGGCGATTCAGGCAGCGGAGCGGGCGCGTGAGTTGTTGGTGATGGCCGTCGCTGAGAAGTTGGGCGTGCCGATTGAGAATCTGTCGCTGGCGGAGCGGCGAGTGTTTGATGTGGAGAACCCGGACGTTGGAGTTTCATTTGCGGAAGCTGTTGTGTTGGCGGAGTCGAAGTTCGGGACGATCGGGACGGTCGGATCGTATTCGCCGCCGCGTTCGCCGGGTAAGTTCAAAGGATCGGGAGTTGGACCGTCACCCGCGTACAGTTATTCAGCCGCCGTCGCGCAGGTTGATGTGAATCCTGAGACGGGGATTATCGTTGTCGAAAAGGTTTGGATCGCGCACGACATTGGAAGGTCGATCAATCCTATGCTGGTGCTGGGCCAGGTTGAAGGCAGCGTCTACATGGGGCTCGGCGAGATTCTGATGGAGGAGATGACGTATCGGGCAAATCGAAACGTGGTGCACAAGTTTCCGTCGATGCTCGAGTACAAGAGTCCGACGACGATGGAGATGTGCGACGTTGAGACGTACCTGATCGAGGATCCCGATCCGAATGGACCGTACGGCGCGAAGGAAGTGGGCCAGGGACCGTTGTTGCCCGTGCCGCCCGCTGTCGCGAATGCCGTCTACGATGCCGTTGGTGTGCGCATTGACGAGGTGCCGATAACGCCAGAGAAAGTCATGCGCGCGCTTCGTGACAAATCACGCGGTCGCGCCGCCCGCTACGGTCCCGACTCGGTTCCACCAGTCTCGTGGCCCGACCCGCTCCGCGTCCTAACGCCCGCCGAAGGCGGCGACGGCACGGAGATGCCGCACGTGGCGGTGCATTCGTAGGGTACAAAGATCATGATGCGGTTGCCGAAATTTGAGTATCACGTTCCGCGGACGGTCGCGGAGGCGGTGAGGATTATGGGTGACAGTGGGCCTGCCGGGCAGTTTGTCGCCGGCGGCACTGACCTTTATCCGAATATGAAGCGACGGCAACAAATGCCGAAGAGTGTTATCTCCGTGATGCGGTTGGCGGAGTTGAATCAGATCACGGGAGATGGTGCGAGTGGTTTGAGAATTGGCGCGTCAGTGATACTGACGGACATCGTCGAACATCCACTTATCAATCGTGATTATCCTGTCGTAGCGAAAGCAGCGCGCATGATCTCGACTCCGCTGCTCCGCAACATGGGAACGATCGGGGGCAACCTGCTGCTCGACACGCGCTGTAATTACTACGACCAAAACTACGAGTGGCGCAAAGGTATAAACTTCTGCCTCAAGAAAGACGGTGACATTTGCTGGGTCGCGCCCGGTAGTTCGAAATGTTGGGCCGTGCAGTCGTCGGATCTGGTTCCGGTGATGGTGGCGATCGGCGCAAAGCTGCGGTTTGTTTCGACACTCGGCGAGCGATTGATCGACGCCGCGGGCCTGTACAACGACGACGGCATCGACTATCTGCGCAAACGTCCGGACGAACTGCTTGTCGACATCCAGCTTCCGCCGACGAACGGCTGGCGCGCGTCGTATCAGAAGCTGCGTCGTCGCGGCGCATTCGACTTCCCGGTGCTCGGCGTCGCCGCGTGGATCAAGAGCAACGATCAAATGGTAACGGACGCGAAAGTCGTTCTCGGCGCGATCGCTCCCTCACCGGTCGAAATCAGAGAAGCAGCCGCCGCGCTGACCGGCCAACCGTTGGACGAAGACAGCATTCAAGCCGCCGCCGAGGCCGCATACATCAAAGCCCGCCCACTCGACAATACCGACTTCGTCTACCAGTGGCGCAAACAGATGGCGCGCCAGTACACACTCCGCGCACTGCGCGATCTCCAGATCTAAAGGTGAACGACGTAGCAGCAATTCTCTTAGCGGCGGGACAGTCACGCCGCATGGGCGCGTTCAAGCCGCTGCTTCCGTTTGGCGACAAGACAGTTGTGGAATCCTGCCTCGACTACCTGCATCGAGCTCAAATAAAAGACATCATTGTGGTCCTGGGCCACCGTGCGAACGAGATCCGCGAAAGATTAGAAAACGAGACTCTCGCAATTAACCCCGATCCCAATTCGGAAATGGGTACCTCGATTGCCGTCGGCATTCGAGCGCTTCCAGAAACAACGCGAGCCGTCGTAATCGCATTGGTCGATCATCCTGCCGTTCCCGCAAACATCGTTTCAACGCTAATCGAAGAGTGGCAGAACAGCGACGCGAAGATCATCATCCCCACCTGGCAAGAGCGCGGCGGCCATCCAGTGCTCATCGATCTCACCCTGAAAAACGAACTCGCAAGCCTGGACCAAACGCCGGGCGGCCTGCGCTCACTCTTTCAAAAACACCGCGCGGACATCAAACGACTCCCAGTCAACTCGCCGTTCGTTGCTCGCGACATGGATACGTGGGATGATTACGTCGCATTACACGAGGAGGCATGCGGAACCCCGCCTCCAAGCGTCTAAAAACGACCAACGTTAAACCCCTGGGGAGTCATCTAACACACCGTCGAACGCCTGAATTTTGGGCTTCGGCGAAGGAGAAAAGATGGTTCTAAACTGTCAAAAACGGTTCCTGGCGGGCATGCTCCTGGCACTATTTAGCTGCGCCGCCGTCGCCCAAGACCGTGTGGACTTTTCGTTGCGGTCCATCGACGGACAGACCGTCTCGTCCCAGAGTGTGAAGGGCGAGGTGGTGGTCCTGGCGTTCGGCGCCTCGTGGCTGCCGCTGTCGAAAACGCAACTGCAGGGTGTCAGAAAACTCGCGGACGAATACAGTAATCGCAGCGTAGTTGTTTACTGGGTGAGCACCGAGTCAGACGATGCGAAGTCGAAGAACTTCGCCAGCGACCAGCAACTGAAATCGTTCGCGCAAAAATATGGTTTGAATGTGACGGTGTTGCGAGATCCCGACGGCGTGGTCTCGAAGAAGTTTGGCGTGGACCAACTGCCGTCGATCGTGATTCTCGACAAAGAAGGCAACATTTCCGGCCCACCGATTGGCGGCCTCGACCCGCTTGGCAATCTCGCGGCCCAACTGGCGCCGCGCCTGGATAAACTGCTCTAGTCACGCCTGATGACCTTTAAACTGATCAATCCGCAATCTCTGGGAGCGCCCAGCGGATACTCAAACGGACTGCTTACCGAGGCGAGTGGTAGACTGCTCTTCATCGCCGGCCAGATCGCGTGGAACGAACGACACGAGATCGTCAGCGATGATTTTGTCGAGCAATTTGATAAGGCATTGGAGAATGTCGTCGCCGTCGTGAACGAAGCCGGCGGCAAGGCGTCAGATATCGCGCGATTGATCATTTACGTCACCGACAAGCAAGCCTACCGCGAGCGAACGCGCGAAGTCGGCGAGCGGTATCGCAAACACTTGGGCAAGCATTTTCCGGCGATGGTGCTGGTCCAAGTTGTAGGTTTATTGGACGACGCGGCAAAGGTTGAGATCGAAGGCATCGCAGTATTGTAATTCGCGACAGCGGCTCTGCCGCGGCCTTGATTTTCGGTTGATGAAGCTGAATTCCTTTCGCATGAAGCAGCCAAGTAGTTTTCTTTACGAACCAGACGAACAAGGTGTGGCCACGATCACGCTCAATCGTCCTGAGCGTTTGAATGCGCTGACGTTTGAGGTCTATCGCGAACTAACGGACCTGTTCGCTGCACTGCGTGACGAAAAGGACGTGCGCTGTGTTGTCATCAGAGGCGCAGGGCGGGCGTTCTGTTCCGGCGGCGACGTGCACGACATCATCGGCGAGCTGTTCAGCCGCAACATGGAAGGCTTGCTGGAGTTCACGCGGATGACGTGCGAACTCGTCCATAACATTCGCGTGCTACCCAAGCCTGTCATCGCGAGTCTGAACGGCACGACCGCAGGCGCGGGCGCGTGCATCGCGCTTGCTTCCGACATTCGCATCGCCAGTGAAGAAGCGAAGATTGCGTTCCTGTTTGTGAAGGTCGGACTCTCAGGCGCAGACATGGGCGCGGCGTACCTGCTGCCCCGCGTTGTCGGATTGGCGAAGGCGACCGAACTCCTTTACACGGGCGATTTCATCAGCGCCGCCGAAGCGGAACGAATCGGCTTGTATAATCGCGTCGTTGCCTCGGCGGAACTCGAGAATGTGACGAGCGAGTTTGCGGTGCGACTCGCGCGCGGTCCCGCACTCGCGATCGCGAAAACAAAAGAGATGCTGAATCGCGAGCTCAACATGAATCTCGAAACGGCGCTCGAGAGCGAAGCGCAGGCGCAGGCGATCTGCATGCAACATCCTGATTATCGCGAAGCTTACGAAGCGTTCGTCGCCAAGCGCGAACCAAAGTTCAAGTAAGTACTTTGTTCTTTGTCCTTAGAACTTTGTAGTTCAAGTTTCAAGGACAAAGGGCCAAGCACAAAGTACAAAGAACAAAGTACCTTCGAAAATGGATCATCTCGTCGCGCAACTTCCCTTCTTCGATCCCGAACACCGAACTCTCGCACACAGCGTCGCCACTTTCGTCGAACAGGAAATCGAGCCGCACGCAGGCGCCGAAGATGACGTCGACGGACTCGCCAAACACTTCGTCACTGTCCTGGCCCAGGCGCAGCTGCTGCGGTACGCGGTCTCAACGTCGCAACTCGACGTCCGAGCGCTGTGTTTGATTCGCGAAGCGCTCACGTATTCATCGGCGCTCGCTGATCTCGCCTTTGTGATGCAGGGACTCGGCACTTACGCGATCGCGAAGTCTGCGCCCGATCACGTGCGCGACTTCTGGCTTGCTCGAGCGCTCGAAGGAAAAGCGATCGCGGCATTCGCGTTGACGGAACCCGAAGCCGGATCCGACGTCGCCGGCATCCAAACAACAGCCCGCCGCGACGGCGAAACTTACATCATCGACGGGCGCAAGCGATTCATTTCAAACGCCGGCATCGCCGATTTCTACACTGTGTTTGCGCGGACGGGAACGCGCGCCGACGGTCGCGCTGAGTTATCCGCATTTGTCGTCGGATCGAAAATGCAGGGCTTTGCCGTGGTCGAACGAACGCGGCTGATCGCGCCGCATCCGATCGGCGAGATCGTGTTCGAAGGTTGTCGCGTACCGGCAGAAGACATGGTGGGCAAGGAAGGCGATGGTTTCCTGCTCGCCATGGAAACGCTCGACACGTTTCGCGCCAGCGTCGGCGCTGCTGCGTGCGGCATGGCGCGGCGCGCGCTCGACGAAGCGGTGCGTCATGCATCGAGTCGCAAACAGTTCGGACGGGTGCTTGCTGAACATCAACTCGTGCAGGAAAAACTCGCCGACATGGTGACCGAACTCGACGCCGCGCGTCTCCTGGTCTACCGCGCAGCCTATCTGAAAGACACCACCAATCGCCGCGTCACGCGCGAAGCAAGTGAAGCAAAGCTGTACGCAACCGAAGCCGCATTCCGCATCATCGACAGCGCTGTCCAGATTCACGGCGGTATGGGCCTGGTGCGCGGCAACATCGTCGAGCAGCTCTTTCGCGACGTCCGCGCCCTGCGCATCTACGAAGGCACCTCCGAAATCCAGAAACTCATCATCGCCAACCACCTCCTGAAGGAACGGTGAAGACGTCATTTCCCATTTATCATTGCTCGTTTGTCATTTCTATTTTTCGTTTTTTGCCAGATGACAAATGGAATATGAAAAATGGAAAATGGAAAACATTATGAGGATCACGATCATCGGGGGTGGACCAGCGGGTCTGTATTTCGCCATCCTAATGAAGAAAGCCGACCCCGCGCATCAAATCAAGATCTATGAGCGCAATGGACCAGAC
>DATJKO010000184.1:0-4704 GCA_035491355.1 Pyrinomonadaceae bacterium | reverse complement strand
AAATCTTTTTCCTCGAGCTGTATGGCCACGAAGATGTAGGCAGTCGTCGCGATCGCGAAAACCAAATGCGCGATCGTCATGGTCGGCGTGGCCCAGAACGCAAACAACCAGCCGAGATAAAGCGGGTGACGTACGTGCCGGTAGAGAATCGGTGTTCCGAACCGCAGCTGCGTGTACTCCTTGCCAAGCAAGTAAAGATAGACCTGCCGGAGTCCGAAGAGATCGAAGTGGTTGATCAGGAACGTGCTGATCAGGACCAGCAGGAAGCCCACGCCAAACAATCCGTAAAGAGCGGCGCGCAGCGCGGGCTGTTCGACTTTCCACACAAGTCCGCCAATCGGCTCCCACATCGAGAACAAAAGGATCAACGCCAGCGACGACACGAGCACGTACGTGCTGCGTTCGATCTGCTGGGGGATGATGCGCGTCCACACGCGTTTGAACCACGGTCGCGCCATCGTGCTGTGCTGCACGGCGAACAAGGTAAGCAGGGCGGCGTTGATCAGCAGGGCTTCGGCTAGTGGGGCGGTGCGTCCTGAGTCAATCGATTTCGGGACCATAACGTCGCCCAGGAAACCGATTGCATAAAGGAAGGTCCCGAAGAAGATCAGGTAACTCAGAACACCATAAACAAAGGTAGTAACTCTTCCGAACATGAACAATCTCCTTTCAACTCCAACCCGACGAGTGTTTCCTGGTGGCCAGTGACCCCGCGGCGGCGAGGCATTCGCGTGGTGAATGAATTGAATGATCTGGTTATGAATCCCGTTGGCATATAAGAACGCACGCGGCCTCGCTACTTCAAAGATTACTGACACTGAATGTGAAAGTTGCTGAAGATTTGCGCATATTACTGAGCAAAATAAAGTTTTTATGGTGGCCCTTTTCGGTAATGTTTTGCGCGTTAACTGGTGAGCCTGTTCGCATCCGCGTTCCAAATAGTCGTTAAAGCCTGAATCAATTTCCCCCGGTTTAAGGAATCACGGATCTTATGCCATACACATTCCGCGCAGCCTTATTCGTAGTCGCGCTGAATCTAACACTTCTCACCCCCGCGCTGGCGCAGTCACACTCTTTCAATGCAACTCCGGTACGCGCTCTCACCGCTGATGAAAAAGGCGTGCGTGAGTTGACGGAACAGTATGGCCGCGCGCTTGTCGCTGGTGATCTCGAAGCAATGCGAAAGTTTTGGAACCCTCAATCCCCAAATCTGCCGACGCATTTTCGTTACTACAAAGGTGTACTTTCTCAAGCTCAAATCCAGTTCACCACTCCCGAGGTAACGAAGCTCGAGATCACCGGCGACAAGGCCGTTACTTATCTGACTGCCGACGAACGGCGTCTCGACAAGAAGACTGGCGCGATATTGTTTACTTACGATCCGCTGCGGGGGGCATGCCGGTCGTTCGAATGGATCAGGACCGGCTCCGGTTGGCAAATGCAGAAGGAGTTCCTGGTCCAGGATGAGATCGCCGGACGGCTTGGCGCCGCGCGTTCGACTCAGGAACGCGACGAGATCCTCGAAAAAGAAAAACTCTTCGTTAACAACACGCTCGTCAATGCACTGGGCATACGTGCGGTGCGCCATCAAACGCACGGTGAATATGACCTGGCCGTTCGCTACATTGATTTGCAGCGGGCCGTAGCCGAGAAGATTGGCGATCAGGCCGGTATCGCCGGAGCCTGGCTCAACACCGGCATCGTCGAGCATTCACAGGACGAACACGAAATCGGACTCCAGGCGACGCTCAAAGCGCTGGCGATTTATGAAGCTTCCGGTAACAAACGAGGGATGGCCATCGCGCAGGAGAATCTCAGCAACGAGTATCGCGCACTCGGCGATCACCGCCGCGCTTTCGACTTCGTACAAAAGTCACTGCAGCTATCCGAAGAGACCAACAATCGCCGCGGCATGATGATCGCGCTTTCCGAACTCGGCAGTATTTACGGTCAGCAAAACAATCCCGAGCAGGCGAATGCGTACTACGCGCGCGCGCTCACGATCGCTGAAGAGTTGGACGACACGGTCACGATTGCGATGGCGCGTCACGACATCGCGTTCCAGTACATGAAGTTCGGACAGTTGGACCGCTCTCTCGTGATGTATCAGCAGCTTCTCCAGCAGATGGAAGGCTCCGGCGATCGTGCCGGCGCGGCGATGGTCCGCGATCAGATGGGCAAAATCTACGCTGCACAGAAACGTTACGACGAAGCTTTGAAGTATCACCAGCAGGCACTCGCCGGACTCGACATCAACAAGAGCAGACGCGCCGCCGTCGTCACACTCAACAACATCGCCGCAGTTTACCTGGCCCAGCAGAACTACACGGAAGCTCTGAAGGTGTCGGAAGAAACAGCGGCGCTGTCGCGCGAGAAGGGAAGAAAGATCGACCTCTGCGTGTCGCTCATCAATCTCGGTTATTCGCAGTTTGGTCTGAATCGTTTGTCGGAAGCACGGCAGTCATTCTCCGAAGCTGTTTCCATTTTCGAAAAGCTGCGCACACAAACGGCTGGCGGTGTTGAAGAGCTTCAGCGTTACTTCGAACGGGGGCTCAGCGCCCACCACGGACTGCTCAGCGTGCTGGTGAAGGAGAACCAACCCAGCGAGGCGCTCACCCTTGCAGAACATGCGAAGGCGCGCGCGTTGCTCGACATGCTCCAGCAAGGACGTGGACGAGTTAACAAAACTATGACTGCCGCCGAGCAGAACGAAGAACGCCGGTTGAAGTTCGAGCTCACCCAGCTCAACAGGCAACTCGCGCGGCTGACGCAATCAGATAAACCAGACGCTGTTCGCGTCACTGAGGTTGAAGCCAACCTGGAGCAGGCGCGGCTTAGTTACGAAGCTTTTCAAAACACACTCTACGCCGCACACCCTGAACTCAAAACGCAACGCGGCGAAGCGCCGATCATCAACGCCCAGGAACTCGCGGAGCTCGTTCCGAACACGTCGAGTGCGTTGCTCGAGTACGTCGTAACCGAAGACAAGACGTTTCTGTTCACCATCACCAAGCCTTCGGCAAGCGCGGGCGTTGATATTCGCGTCCATACTCTGCCGCTGAAACGAGCCGAGCTTGCGCAGCAGATCGAATCGTTTCGCGAGCAACTCGCGACGCGTGATCTTGGATTCCGCGCCTCAGCCGTCAAACTTTACGACCTGCTCGTCAAGCCTGCCGACGTTCAGCTTCGCGGCAAGACCAAGCTCGTGATTGCGCCGGACAGTAGTCTTTGGGACTTGCCGTTTCAGGCACTCATGAACGGCGCCAATCGTTTCATGATCGAGAACGCTTCGATCACTTACGCGCCGTCATTGACTGTCTTGCGCGAGATGACGAAGCGCCGGATCGATCATACAACGACAAACCGTGAAACGACTTTGTTGGCGTTTGGCAATCCTCAGTCTGGCGGCGGCGCTACCGCTGCCGGCGTGGGTTCGAGACTGCGCAATCACAACGGCGATCCGTTGCCGGAAGCCGGCGAGGAGGCTCGAGCGCTCGGCCGCTTGTACGGCGCATCGCGCAGCAAGATCTATGTCGGCAATGATGCGAGCGAAGATCGCGTAAAGCGGGAAGCGGGCGGCGCCAGCATTCTTCACTTCACCACCCACGGCACGCTCAACAACGTCTCGCCGATGTACTCATACCTTACGCTTGCCGATGGTGGACCAAACGACGATGGCTTGTTGGAAGCGTGGGAGTTGATGCAGCTCGATCTGAAAGCCGAGCTGATGGTGCTCTCCGCGTGTGAGACTGCACGTGGCCGGATCGGCGTTGGCGAGGGCATGATCGGTTTCTCGTGGGCCATGTTCATCGCTGGTGTGCCGTCGATCGTCGTCAGTCAGTGGAAGGTCGAATCGGCCGGCACGCGCGACCTCATGGTCAACTTCCATCGCGCCCTCATCTCTCCTTACGGCTCGACAAAAACCAGAGCAAGCAAGTCAGAAGCCTTGCGACAAGCGGCGTTGAAGCTGATGCGAAATCCCGAGACCAGTCATCCTTTTTACTGGGCCGGTTTCGTGTTGGTGGGCGACGGCGGACAAAACTAAGAGCGCGCACCAGGCGTTACCTCAGTGCGCGCCCCTCCTGATTAATCCACCACCAATCGTCAGTCGATTCGCATAAAAAACGGAAGTCCAGTTGCTTTGCCAAACACGACCTGATCGGCCTTCCGACAGGATGAAATGTTCGGGTCGTTCTGACCATTACAGAGCGATGGCTGAACGGCTACAAACCGCACAAACTGTCCATCCGGAAGCGGAACCGTTTTCTTTGGCGCCGTTGACAGACACGAGCCGTTGATGAACTGAGAAGGTGCCGAGCCGTGTGAGGTCCAAATACCTGACGCGTTTAGCAGCCACAGATTCACGGTGCCTCCTTCACTACAGTTCAAGACGTCGATCTGTTTGAAACCGATCTGCTGCGGTGGCGTAGGCGTAGGCGTCGGCACTTCCGGAGTTGTGCGATCGCACACCGATCGCGTTTCCGCTGAAAGTCCGAGGACGTTCTCCGCCTGAACGGTGAAACAGTATCGCGTGTTAGGCTCCAGATCCGTGATCACCGCCGTGGTTGCATTCGCCGGCCTTGTGAAGCGCGGGTTGCTCGGCGCGTTCGGCGGCGGCTGCGGCGGCTGATCGCTCGAACGAACAACCTTGATCACATCACGATCGAACGCGATGAGATCGGTCATGCCATCGCCTGTCACATC
>DATJKO010000183.1:0-15370 GCA_035491355.1 Pyrinomonadaceae bacterium | reverse complement strand
CCGGGCCAACCTCTCTCTCTGAGGTGGCAATATTGGAGCCTCAACGGAGCGACTCTGCGCGAAGTCGTCTCAGCAACAATTCTCCCGGAGATGGACTCCACCACAGTTTATTCGAGCCCAGCAATTAATTACGTTGATGGTGGGATCTCAGAACAGGTCGATGGTCTTGTCCCTACCGTGAAGTCTATTTATCGGCTGGGTCACCCCAGGACCCTTGTGCTCCGTGTTGTTGCACCGAACGTTTTTGGCTCAGTCATCATGACTATCGCACGATATGCCGTTGTTGCTGAGGAGTTCCGGAAGGGTTTAACTTGGGATGTTCGCGGCACCGTAACCGAGACGCGACAGATCACTTTTGCCTGGAAGGAGCCGTATCCGATCGCAGCTCGGTTTACCAATATTAGTTCTTGGGTAACCCTGGATGGTACGGCGACATTGTATGAGGCCGAACAGGACGAGGGTCCTTGGAAACCGATTGGCACGACTCCCATAAATACAGTTGGTCCGCAAGGGATGCGTGGTCTTGCGTTTCCGTCGATTACCCATGATTGGACATGGCTCACCGGTTTTGTGTGGGTCGTCAGCGGTGACCTGTCGAAGCTGTTCTTCTACAAGATCGAATGCGGCCTCACTGATGAGTACGGCAACTCTTATAACCTCACGTCTCGAATCGCGGTTGTGGTCGCGGTATCGAGTCGCAAGATCGCGTTTGCAATAACAGCTTTAACGCTTAATGTTATTGCCCTGGTGTTGTATGCGTTGTCTTGGCTGATCACAACCGCACCCGGTAACCTGGCGAAGACAGCAGCCGATGGTTTCGGCAAGGCCGCACTCGATCCTCCCACGCCGAGCAAAGCCTTTGCACAAACTGTGAGTCTGCCTAGCCCTAAGCCGAGGCGTTTTAAGAATCCCCAACTCGATCCTTTAGCCGAGGCACTTTCACAACTGGAGTGCTTCGCCCAAATTGACTTGGCGCTTTACGAGATCGAGAGTCGCGTACTTGGGGCACTGGATGCTGGAAACAAACGGGCCGCAAGAGCTCAGCGATCCGCCTACACTAAGGCTGCACGTTTGTTAGTCAAAACTGCGAGCAAGGCGGCATTAGCAATCGACCAGACCGTCGAAGCCCTCAATGATTGGAGCGAAATTGATCCAGCTGCCGTGCGTGATCAGCTAATGCGCTGGCAACGGAGTGGACTGCGGCAGGGAAGACTTAAACGCGGGTTTAGGCTGAACCTTTCAGCCGCGACAATGCGACGTCTTGAGGCTTGTGTTCGCTCGCCGCAGATAATGGAGCGGGCCCTGGAGGGCCTGGAGAGCAATCTTGTTAATCTGCGCTCAACCTTATTTCAAGCTGCTCAGGATGTGTTTGCTGATCGTCACAGGGTTGTCGGCGAGTCGACCCGGAAAAAACGCGACTCCAAGTAAGTTTCTGAGCCGCTTCGCAACAGATTCAGCAGCCGCATCGACCGCCATGTCTTCTAGATGACGCGTAGGTGCATTTAAATATCCTCAAGCGCAAGGGACATTTGTGCCGGCGGTGCGACGAGGAGACCCGTCAATTCCTCGCCGCCATCATCACCGTGCGGCACTCGCTGATTCAATGGTTGTGATAAAGCATTGATGCCCGGAAGTTGGCGACGCGTATCAGGATTGCTGATTTTAACAACCAGGGTTTGCATAGTTTTTCCAAATACCGGCGCGCTTAGTTTAGCACACTGTTTAGCTCACGAAAGCAGGTTCCCCGCTAATGGCACAGGCTCTCGCGTCGTCACGAGCTCAACAAACGGTATCGCAACACCTTCAGCTTTTGTTTTGGAATAGACCTCTTGAGCCATAGGTCCATTCACAATCAGACTGTCCCCGTACAGAGCGACCCCACTGCCGAATACTCCCCTCGGTTTTCGTATAACCATCTGAGCGACTTTGCAGAACGGTTAGCGTGTGCTTGCGAGCGATCTTCCTCTTCTTTGGATGTTCCCTTCGCGTCCAGCCATCCGGCAAGTTCCTCCGCTGGCATACCATCCGCATAAAACCAAAAGGCGGCCGATTAGCCGCCTTCATTATTGCGCTAAATTGTTGTACAAACTCTGAGTTACTTGGAGCCGGCTGCCGGAGTTGAACCGGCGACCTTCTAATTACGAATCAGACGCTCTACCAACTGAGCTAAGCCGGCTGAAGGTGTGGAACAACAGCGATTGCACTATACGAATGCGCTGTTTGTAGTGTCAAGCGAGCGTCCTTGAGGCTGTTACAAGAAGAAAGAATCACGGATTTAAGAAATAAGACCGCGAATGTTAGTTCCCCCAATCCGCCTCAAATCAGTGCTGTTGCTGCTTGCTCTATTGCTTACGGGCATGGCCGGCAACGCCGTAGCGCAACCGAAGAAACTTCCTTCGGTCGAGAAGATCGTCGATAACTACCTCAAGGCGATTGGCGGCAAGAAAGCGGCGAGGACGCTCAAAGACGCAGATTACGAGTGGACCATCCAGCTCAACGATCAGCAGATCGGCACCGCGCGCGCACAACGCAAGGCGCCCGGCTCCGAACGTTGGGAACTGAACTTCGGTAACGGTCAGATCATCACGGCCACCAACGCACGCTCCGCCTGGGAGATCGGACTCAACCAAAAACTACGCACGCTGACAACGACCGAAGCGGCCACGGCTAAACTTCGCGCGTCGCTCGATGCGTCGCATCTGATTGATTTCAAGAAAGCGAACATACTCGCGCGGGTCGTATCATTAGGCGACCTCGGGTCGGAACCGGCATACATCGTCGAGTTCTCAACACGCAGCGGTGCACGCGCGCAGTATTACTTCAGCGTCAAGACAGGCCTGTTAACCAAGATCACCAGCGACGTCAAAACGACAAGCGATACAAAACACACACGCATCATTTTGGAAGACTATCGTCGCCCACAGGTACGCATCACACAAAGCGGCACCACACCAAACGGATCAACGCAAACGAGGACGACAAACACAGACACAGTCTCGACCGCTTCAACACAGACAAGCAGTCGAAACACTGCAACCACGAACGAGTCCGCACCAATTCTCGAGCCGCACCGCATTCGCCTGACGCTCGAAGGCTCAGGCGAGCTGACGCTCAAACTTACTTCAGTCAAATACGACACCGGCATCGACGACCGTATCTTCGATCCACCCGCGGCCACCGAGAACCTCGACGTCGCGGCACTGTGGCGCGACGTTCATCGCAACCAGGATGAGATCGACAAGCGCGTCTCTGAGTACGCCTTCACTCAAACCGAAACCGATCGCGTCATCGACAGCAAAGGCGAACTCAAGAAGCAGACGGTGAAGGTCTACGAAGTGTACCCGGTACTAAATCGAGAACCAGTACAAAAGCTGATCAGCGAAAACGGAGTTCCGCTTTCATCCGAACGCGCCGCCAAAGAAGATCGACGCGTGCAGGAAGAGTTCGCGAAAGCAGAACGTGATCGCGAGAAAGACGAAAAGAAGGTGGCCCAACGTCGCGCCGAGCGCGATAAGAAGGAGAAAGAGGGCACGGAGATCTCACCTTTCTTAAAGGTCTGCGACTTTGTTTCTCCGCGTCGCGAACAGTGGGAAGGTCGCGACACCATTGTCTTTGAGTTCCGACCCAAGCCCGGCTTTCGCCCGCAGAATCGTCGTGAGAGTTTGATCGCGAAGTTAGTCGGCGTGGTGTGGATCGATCCGGTCGACAAACAGATTATCCGCCTTGAAGCGAGGCTGGCTGAGGGTTTCAAGGTGGCTGGCGGTTTGGTCGCGTCACTCAAACCCGGCGCGGCGCTGGTGATCGAGCAAACGCGAATGGCGCAAGGCGTATGGCTGCCGCGCTTCGCGCACATCAACATCTCCGTGAAAGTACTCTTATTCGGCGGCGGCGATTACAATCAGACGGTCGAGTGGAGCGACTACAAACATTTTTCAGGCGACGTGAAGGACTACAAAGTCAATGTGCCACCGACCGAAAAACCTTGAATGCTAGTACTTAGTACTTAGTACTTAGTGCTTAGTTCTTTGCTCGCTGATTGTGCAGCTCCGATATTCCCCACTTTAAGAATACGAACAAAGCACCAAGCACAAAGCACAAGGCACCAAGCACAAAGCACCAAGCACAAAGCACCAAGCACAAAGCACCAAGGTCAACGAGAATGAACGAAGTAGATGTAATCGGAGGTGGTCTCGCGGGTGTCGAGGCCGCGTGGCAGGCCGCAAAACTCGGCGCGCAGGTGAATCTCTATGAAATGCGGCCGCTCAAACAAACTCCTGCGCATCGCACCGAAAAACTCGCGGAGATCGTCTGCTCCAACTCCCTAAAATCCGACGAACCCGGAACCGCGTCCTATTTATTAAAGGAGGAACTCCGCCAGGGCGACTCGCTCGTGATGTCCGTAGCAGCCGAGACGCGTGTGCCAGCCGGTGCGGCGCTCGCCGTGGATCGCCATAAGTTTGCCGAACTGATCACTGACCGCATCGAAAGTGAACCTCGCATCCGTCTGATTCGTGAAGAGGTAACTCACATCCCCGAGGATCGCACCACGATCATCGCCACCGGCCCTCTCTCTTCGGACGCCTTGACAGCCGAGATCATGAAACTGACCGGCAGCGATCAGATGTACTTCTACGACGCGATTGCTCCGATCGTCTCCGCCGATTCGATCGATACCTCGATCGCCTTTCGCGCGGCTCGGTACGACAAAGGCGGCGACGATTATCTCAACTGCCCGATGGACGAGGAGCAGTACGCACGGTTCTACCAGGCATTACTCGAAGCGAACAGCGTCCCGTTGCAACGTTTCGAAGAGACGCGCTGGTTTGAAGCGTGTCTGCCGATCGAAGAACTCGCGCGCCGAGGAGTTGACACGCTGCGTTTTGGACCGATGAAGCCCGTTGGTTTGCGCGACCCTCGCACCGGGCGCGAAGCTTACGCCGCCGTGCAGTTGCGGCAGGAAAATTTAATGGCGGACGCATACAGCCTGGTGGGCTTTCAGAATCATCTACGATACGGCGAACAAGCGCGAGTGTTGCGACTCATCCCGGGACTGCAAAACGCCGAGTTCCTTCAATTCGGCCAGATTCATCGCAACACCTACATCTGTTCACCGCGCGTCCTTGGGGCAACCATGCAGATGCGCGAGCGTCCTAACGTCTTTTTCGCGGGTCAGATCACGGGAGTCGAGGGTTATGTTGAGTCGGTCGCGATGGGTTGGCTCGCCGGCATTAACGCGGCGCGCAGAATTTTCGGACGCGACCTGGTGGAAGCTCCGGTAGCGAGCGCGACCGGCGCGTTGGCGCGTTACGTTTCGCAGGCCGACGCGAAGAACTTTCAACCGGTTAACATCACGTTCGCGCTGTTACCTCCGCTGAACGAGACAGCTCGACGCGGCGTAAAGAGGAAACATGAACGCCGGAAACTTCAGGTCGAACTGGCGTTGAAAGAATGGGCAGAGTGGCTCAACGACAATCACAAAGAAGTGGCGCAGATTACCACCGGCTGATCGCTAGTCGCTGGTTTCTGTTTGCCGCTGTCCTCATTCTTTGTCTTGCTTTGCCGGTGTGGAGTCAGTCGGGCCGGCGCAACGAACCGGGCAAGGGCGGCAAGACTCCCCCTGGTCCAATCGCCGATCCGAATCGACCCGGCACCGGTACTTCCGGCTCACGTCCCAGTTCAACGCCGAGCGATGAAGTCGACGATAACGACGTCGTTCGTATCACCTCAAACCTTGTTCCGATTCCGGTTTCCGTAGTCGATCCTCGTGGCAATGCAATCGTGAACCTAAAGTTGGAGGACTTCGAACTGCGCGTCGACGGAACAGTCAGGTCGTTGACTGATCTGACACGATCCGAAACAAACGTCCGACTCGCAATGTTGTTCGACAACAGCGGTAGTCTCGATGCCGCGCGCGAGTTTGAAAAGCAGGCCGCGATTCGTTTCTTTCGCAAAGTCCTGCGCTCGAAAGACGAAGCGGCCATCTACTCAATCGAAACCGACAGCTACCTGGCCCAACCGCTGACGAAAGACCTTTTGCGGCTCGAACAGACGATCGCGATGTTTGGCAAACCCGAGGGCGGCACTTCGCTCTTCGACGCGATCATTGGCGCCGCGGACTACCTCCGTCCGTATGCCGGACGACGCGTGCTGGTGATCGTTTCCGACGGCATCGAAACGACGAGCCGCCATAGCGAGTTCGACGCGGTGATGCAGCACGTACTCTCCGACGATTGTCAGATTTATGTGGTCCAGACCGGCTTGTACGACGGCGCGAATCTACGCGCGCTTGCGGCTGAGCGCCGCATGGAGCAGTTGACGTCGCAGACAGGCGGCGCCGTTTATCTGCCGAAGACAACTGCCGAACTCGACCTCGCATTCGACCAGATCGCCGCCGACCTGTCGCAGCAATACGTGCTGAGTTATTACCCAAGCAGCGACGATCGCGATGGCCGTCTGCACATGCTCGAATTGGGAGTGAAGTCGAGAAAAGATCTACGCGTTCGCGCGCGAAGAGGATATTATGCGCCGAAGAAGTCGAGTGGTGGATCCGGTGAGTGGTATCTGAATTAACGATGGAGAAGCTGATCGAGCAATTCCTCGAACACCTGCGTTACGAACGCAACGTCAGCGCCCACACCTTACGTAACTACGCCAGCGACCTCCAGCAGTTTGTCGACTTCCTTGCACCCGTGGACGCCTCCGGTAAAAGAAGAGTGCTTCCCGAGATCGCTGAGATCGATCACCTCACGATTCGCGAGTGGATGGCCGAACTCCATAACGCGCAAAAGACAAAGTCGTCGATCGCTCGCAAACTCGCCGCACTCCGAACGTTCTTCCAATTCCTCGTGCGTGAAGGAACAATCGAGCTCAATCCCGCAAAGCTTGTCTCTACACCACGCCAGGAAAAGAAACTCCCGAAACACCTGTCGATCGAGGAAGCGATCCGGTTCATCGAGACGCCCGATCCGGAAACAGATCTCGGTAAACGCGATCGCGCGATGTTGGAGTTGATGTATGCGACGGGCGTGCGCGTGGCGGAGTTGACGACGTTGAACCTCGCCGACGTTGACTTTCGCAACCAACTGATTCGTGTCACGGGCAAGCGACGAAAGCAACGGATCGTGCCCTTTGGCGATCCCGCGGCCGAGGCTATTCGAAACTATCTGACGGTGCGCGACAAGTTTCTGTTCAATGCTCCGGTCTCGAAGCGTGATGACGAGGCGTTGTTTCTGAACTACCAGGGAACGCGAATCACGACTCGCTCTGTTGGCCGGATGGTTGAAAAGTACATCCGCATCTGCGCCGGCATGCACAACATCAGCCCGCACGCGTTGCGACATTCATTCGCCACGCACTTGCTCGACAGCGGCGCCGACCTGCGCGACATTCAGGAGCTGTTGGGCCACGCTCGTCTCTCTACGACACAAGTCTACACACACGTTTCCATGGAAAAGCTCGTCGCTGTTTACGACAAAGCTCACCCGAAGGCCTGAGCATTTTTCATTTGTCATTGCTCATTTGTCATTTTCCATTTGCCCTGTCGGTTAGCCGCCAAATGAAGGATGAGAAATGTGAGATGGAAAATGGAAAATGGATCAGTTCTTCAGAGGGTAGGCAGGTCGTCGTCGCCGTTCGCGCTTTCGATGATCGATTGACACTTCGCGTCATAGCGCGCGGTGGGCACGGCTTCAAGGCGACGCTCGTCAATCGGTTGACCGCAACGGGCGCAGATGCCGTAGCTGCCTTCCTTGATTCGCAGCAACGCCTGATCGATATCGGCGACGACCTGCGAGCTGCGCTCTCCGAGTCGCAACGCAATCTCTTTGTTCAAGTCCTGCACTGAGAGATCCACACTATCTTTCACGCCGTCGTCGTAATACTCGAGGGCTGTTGCCTGGTCGGTGCGGACCTGTTCGGTGTGTTGACGAAGCTGATCGATAAGAAGGTTTCGAAAATGGCTAAGTTTTTCTGCGTCCACTGAGTCTGCCCTTGTCCGCGCGACTACTCAACGCGCTAATGTCGCTATGTGCCTGCGGAGTTTAGCATATTGCCTCGGGGTAGGCGGTAATGCGCGCACTCGTGATATTTTCGACACTGCATGAGCCGATTGCAGCAGCTCCGAAGGCAGATCGCCAGACTACAGCGACGCATAGAGTTCCTTGATGAGATCAGTCGCAAGTACTGGATCGCACGCAGAATCATCTTCGTCGTTGGCGTGTTTTTGGCGCTTGGATTCTGTGGCGTCAGCGGCACGCGGGCGGGTTGGATCAGTGGTGGGATACTGACGATCGTGTTCACTATCGTGACGGTCTTTCACAATCGTGTGCGCGACAGCCTCAATCGCGTTTCCCTCCTCGTAGACATCAAGCAGGTGCAGATCGCGCGCATCGGTTTGGATTGGGATCGACTTCCGCCGACCGAGCAGTCGGCAGTTGAACTCGCAAACCATCCGTTTGCGACAGACGTGGACATCATTGGTGAACGATCGCTGCATCGACTGATCGACTGCGCGGTCACAAAAGAGGGAAGCGAGCGATTGAAGTCGTGGTTGCTCTCAGTTCGGCCCGACGCGCTGCTCATTGAACATCGGCAAGCGTTGGTTGAGGAGTTGAAACATCATTCGGCGTTTCGCGATCGCCTGCAACTGCTCTCCGCCGTTGCTCGTAACGAAACGGTCGGGTCAACTCAACCGCGAAGCCGCGCCCGTCATTGGAACTCGCGCAAACTGGTCGATTGGATCGAACACACCGCGCAGCAGCGGTCCTTGTTGCCCACAATCCTGTTCCTCTCGGCATTAGCTGCGCTGAACATCGTCTGCATCGTGCTCTCCGCGTTGGACGTCATCCCGCCGGTTTGGCCGCTCACACTGTTGGCTTACCTCAGCGCAATGTACCTGAAGCAGAATCGGATTGCTTCGGCGTGGGACGAGTTGCAGGAACTGGAAAAAGCGCTGACGCACTTCAAGCTAGTGTTTAGTTATCTCGAATCGCGCAGCTACCAGAATACGCCACGCCTCGCAAAGATTTGTGCGCCGTTTGTCGATCGGAACACGCAACCGTCAGTCGAGATGCGACGCTTAGGTAGGATCGCTGCCGCGCTCGGCGTCCGCACAAACCCGCTCCTGTCGCTGTTGGTCCACCTGATCGTGCCGTGGGATTTCATCTTCACCCACCGGCTCGAGTTGTTGAAGGCTGAGCTCGCGCAGCTGCTGCCGAGCTGGCTCGACGCGTGGTACGAACTGGAAGCGCTGAACTCACTGGCAAACTTCGCTTACTTGAACCCGGAGTACACGTTTCCGAAAATCTCTTCCGACCGGAGTTATGTTGGCGCGCGGAATCTCGGTCATCCGCTACTGATTCGCGACACCAAGGTCTGCAACGATTTTGAATTGGACCAGAAGGGGCGCATCGTGATCCTGACTGGTTCAAATATGGCCGGGAAGAGCACGTTTCTCAGAACCATTGGCGTGAATCTGTCGCTTGCTTACGCTGGCTCGACCGTGAACGCAGATGAACTCGAGACTTCGCTATTTCGACCGTTCACCTGTATCAAGGTCAGCGACTCCGTGCAGGACGGTCTCTCCTATTTCTATGCGGAAGTGAAACGATTGCAGGCTCTGCTCGCGGCGGCGCAGGCTAACGATCCGCTGCCGGTCCTGTTTTTGATCGACGAGATTTTTCGCGGCACGAACAGTCGCGAACGATTAATAGGAAGTCGCTCGTACATCCGCACGCTGTCGGAAACAAACGCCGTCGGCTTGGTTGCGACTCACGACTTGGAATTGATCAAACTGGCGGACACGATCGAGGGCGTGGTGAACTTCCACTTCCGCGAGGAGGTAAGCCACGGCAGAATGGTGTTTGACTATCGCTTGCGGCCGGGTCCTTGTCCGACGACTAATGCTTTGACGATCATGCGTCTCGAAGGTCTGCCGGTGGACGCCTGAAAGGAAACAAACATGAAGAACCGCACTCTTATCGCTTTCGGATTCGCGGTGTTGGCGCTGTTTTTGTTGTCAAGCAACGCGCAACTGAAATCGACGCACGAGTCGAACGCCGCAGGTCCGCGCTTTGAGATCTCTTTTCCGGAAACCGCCTCGCGGGACGCACTCGATGGTCGTCTGCTGCTGCTGATCTCTAAGAACAACGAGGAGGAACCGCGTTTCCAGATCAATGAAGACCTGACCACGCAGCAGGTGTTTGGCGTTAACGTCGACGGTTGGAAGCCCGGGCAGCCGACGGTTGTGGACCAGAGCGCGTTTGGTTATCCGCGTCATAGTCTGACTGACATTCCGGCGGGTGATTACTGGGTGCAGGCGCTGCTTCATCGTTATGAAGCGTTCAAGCGGTCCGACGGGCACACCGTGAAGCTGCCGATGGATCGCGGTGAAGGGCAGCAATGGAGTCGTGCGCCGGGAAATCTGTACAGCACACCGCAGAAGATTCGGATCGATGCGAACAGTCAAACGGCGATCGCGATCAAGCTCGACAAAGTAATACCGCCTATCGAACCGCCGAAAGACACGAAGTACATCAAGCACATCAAGATTCAAAGCGAGCGGCTGTCGAAATTCTGGGGACGTCCGATGCACCTCGGCGCGCACGTTTTGTTGCCCGAGGGTTTCGACGCGCATCCCGACGCACACTATCCGCTTGTCATCAACCACGGCCACTTTCCGTCTGACTTTGACGGCTTTCGCGAAGAGCCGCCCGATCCAAATCTGAAGCCTGACTACAGCGCGCGTTTCAAACTCGCCGGCTACAACCGCATTCAGCAGGAGCAGGCGTACCAGTTTTACAAAGAATGGACCGGCCCAAACTTTCCGCGCTTCATCATCCTCGAAATTCAACATGCGAATCCTTATTACGACGACTCGTACGCCGTGAACTCCGCCAATCTTGGTCCATACGGTGACGCGATCACTTACGAACTGATTCCTGAAATCGAGAAACGCTTTCGCGGTATTGGACAGGGCTGGGCGCGTTTTCTCTACGGCGGATCAACGGGCGGCTGGGAAGCGATGGCGGTCCAGGTCTTCTATCCCGAACAGTACAACGGCGCCTGGGCCGCATGTCCGGATCCGATCGACTTTCGTGCTTACACCGTCGTCAATATTTACGAGCACGAGAACGCTTATTACGCTGATTCGCCTTGGAAGCGGATGCTGCGTCCGGGCAAGCGAAACTATCTGGGTGAGGTGTCGGCGACTGTCGAAGACATGAATCACATGGAACTCGCGCTCGGCACGAACACTCGCTCCGGCGGGCAGTTTGATATTTGGGAAGCTGTCTATTCGCCCGCCGGAAGCAATGGTTATCCGAAGCCCATCTGGGACAAGTTCACTGGGAAGATCGATCGTTCAGTCGCTGAACACTGGCGCGAGAATTTCGATCTCGGTTACATCCTCAAACGCGATTGGGCCAAGATCGGACCGAAACTCGAGGGCAAGCTACACATCTACGTCGGGGAGGCTGATAACTACTATCTCAACAACGCCGTCTACCTCGTCGAAGATTTTTTGAAGACGACGAAGAACCCGAATTACGGCGGCGAAGTTGACTACGAACCGCGTGCCGAACACTGTTGGAACGGCGATCATACGCGCCCGAATGCGTTGTCGCGTTTGCGCTACCATCAGTTCTTTGCGCCGAAAATTGTCGAGCGGATTCTCAAGAGCGCGCCGCCGGGAGCGGACGTGAAGAGTTGGCGTTACTAGACCGAGGATCGCGGACTTTCGTTTCATGTCGTCATTTCCGAAATGGCTGGTCCCGATGGCCGCGACGCTGACGCAGGAGCGGTTCACCGGACCGGAGTGGATCTTCGAGCGAAAATTTGACGGCATACGATTGCTCGCGTACAAGAACGGCACGAACGTCGAGCTGTTCTCGCGCAATCAGCTTCCGCAAGATATTCCTTCCGTTGTCGAAGCCGTCCAGAATTTGCCCGTGGCGGACGCGATTCTCGACGGCGAGATTACCTGGGGCCGTGGAAAACGCGCGTATCACGTTTTTGACGTGATGTGGCTCGATGGGCGCAGCGTAACGACGTTGCCGCTGGAAGAGCGTCGCGCGTTGTTGGCCCAACTCCCGTTTCAACCTCCGTTGCATCGCGTCGATCTGGTCGAGGATACCTCGCCGTGGGAACTGGCCCAGCGAGAAGGTTGGGAAGGGGTGATCGCCAAGCGACGTGGTTCGACGTACGAACATCGCCGATCGAAAGAATGGTTGAAGATGAAGTGCGAGTTGTCGGCGGAGTTCGTGGTGGGCGGCTTCACCGATCCGCAAGGCAAGCGCGTTGGACTCGGAGCGCTGCTGGTCGGCCAGTTCAAAGATGACGACTTCGTCTTTGCGGGCAAGATTGGAACCGGATTCGACAACGCGATGTTGCTGGATCTGCGTGCGCGGTTAGACCAGCTCGAGATCGAAAAGACACCGTTCACGAAGGCTGTTGGGTTGCCGCGTTTGCGCGCGCACTGGGTGAAGCCGGAGATCGTCGTGAGCGTCGGGTTTATCGAATGGACCACGCACGGCAAACTGCGACACCCGCGATTGTTGAGCTTAGTGAAGTGATCATCACGCATCCTGAGAAGATGATGTTCCCCGATGTGGGGATCACGAAGGGCGAGCTGGCGTCGTACTACGAAACGATCTCGCCGGTGATGTTGCCTCACCTGCAGCGCCGGCCGATCACGATGGAACGGTTTCATCGCGGGATCGACGCGCCGGGGTTCTTTCAGAAAGACGTGTCGAAGGGTTTCCCGGAATGGCTCGAGCGAGTCGAGGTACCCAAGCACGGCGGCACGGTTCATCATCCGATCGTTACCAACACGGAAGGGCTGCTTTGGTTGGCGAATCAAAACAGCATCACGATTCACGTTTGGCCGTCGCGTGCGCCGAACCTTTACCAGCCGGACATCTGCGTGTTCGATCTCGATCCCTCGAAAGCTGATGACTTCGACACGTTGCGTGCGGCTGCTTTAGGTTTGCGTGATCTACTAGCGGAGCTTGGTTTGCCGAGTTGGATCAAGACGTCGGGCTCTAAAGGTTTTCATATTGCAGTGCCCCTCGATGGAAAGTCAGACTTCGGCACGGTCGCCCGGTTTGCTCACGTTGTAGGACAGATACTGGTTAAGCGCGATCCGGACAATCTCACGCAGGAGTTCAGTAAGGTCGATCGCGGTGGTCGGATTCTCGTCGACACGGGACGCAATGGATATAGTGCGACGTTTGCAGCGACGTACACGGTGCGCGCCAGGCCCGGGGCGCCCGTATCTGCTCCGTGTTCGTGGGAAGAGTTGGAACGTGGTGAAGTTGGGCCGCAGAGTTTTACGTTGCGAATGATGGACCAACGAATTGCCGCAACCGGAGACCTATGGGCCGACATGCTCAAAATCAAGAAGTCGTTAGTTCGCCCAATTGCCCATCTTCGAAAGCTCCACGAATCCGTTTAATCGTTGTTTCCGTCGTACGCGCGCTTTAGTGGTTCGATGTAATAGCGCGCTTTTTCAAACTCAGATAATGATCCCGTTGTTTGCTGTCGAGCTTTTCGATGGCGTAGCGCAGTGCGACGCGCGGCATTGTCGGCGCATGTTTGTCGAGGAAGGCGAGCAGTCGCGCACGATCCTTATCGCCCGCGAACCGCAACATCCAACCGGTTGCTTTATGGACCAGGTCTTCTTTGTCCTTCAGCAGCATCTCCGAAATCTTGAACGCGTCGTCGAGGTCGCGCTGGCGGATGAAGTACGCGGTGCTCACGATCGCAGTGCGCCGCTCCCACATGTTCTTCGAGCGCGCGAGCTTGTAGAGCACGGTTCGCGGTTTGTCGCAGAGATAGCCGCCGATGACGTAGATGGAGCAGACGTCGACGAGGTCCCAGTTGTTAATGCGATCGTGCCGCCGGAGATAGAGATCATAGAGCTCCTTGCGACGCTCGGGAGTGGTCTTCTTGCGGCGTGCCTGTTTGTCCATAATGCTGCAACCGCCGGCCCGCACCTCATGGATTTTGCTGTCGAGTAGTTTCTCGATCTCGCTGGGGGTCATGTCGATGAATTCTTTGGCCGACGCGAACACCCGGCCCATTCGCACACCGATAAACTGATCGCCGTCGGTGTTCTTGAAATAGCGCAGGTTCTTCTCGCGCTCTTCCGGCGAGCTGTGGGATTTAAGTAGGGTGATGAATTGCTTTGCGGTAACGGTTGCGGGGGTGTTTGGCATATGTGTGCTCCACGAGACGCTTGTCGCTCACTAATGGGTCGAACGAGAACGACCCGGATCGACAGCGCCGCAAAAGTTTTTGCGAGATTATTAGCGGGAGTTGCTGTTGATGTAAACCCAGGCCGTTGAGCCGGATCGGAGTTGGACCTGAATGCGCTCGTAGCCGGTTGGTTCGTAGGAGTCGGAGAGACGCAGTTCGGCGGCCGTCAGGGAGAGCACGGTGCCTTCGACGATGTCTGATCGATGGCCGGTGAAGCGCAGGTTGCGGTGATGGGCCGTGCCGCTGGCGACAACGAAATCCTGATCTTCGATCTCGATCATGACCAGGCTATATGACGGCAAGGCATCAGGACGGCCTTCGAGTTTACGGCCGAAGGTCGAGAGTTGGACTGCCTCGGATTGTAGTGTCCCGTACGAGAAGAGATATTCAGTTTGTTGTTCATCCACACCGGGAATCATACGCGAAAACGAAACATTAAGAGCCTTGTGGCGTGAACGTGTGGGTGCTATGGTTCGAGCGAAATCATGGAGAAGGTTGTCTCACTCATAATTTGGTATTCGAAGGCGGTCCTTTACGCAGTCGCGGTTGTTGTAATCGTGTCGCTTCCTCAAACTGCGCGGTCGCAACGTAAGGACAAACCAGTCACCAAACCGGCGCCGCAAACGAAAAAACCGGCGGAGGATCTAACCCACTGGAAGTTTTTTCTCGACAGTCTGATCATCGAAACGCGTTTGGTTGACCCTGACGAAGAACGCCCGCTTCTGCTGGCAGAAGTGGCCGACGCCTATTGGCTTGTCGATCAAGCTCAGGCAAAGAAACTCTTCACCGACGCCTTCGACGCCGCGGTTGCACACAAGAATCAACCAATCGCACCGGTTCTCTCCAAAATCGCCAGGCGCGATCGCGCGCTTGCAACCGAACTTACGAAACGCTTGCTGGAAGCCAAGTCAGAAGACAGCGAGTCCGCCGAGAACCTGTTGCGCACGGCCCGCGAATTATTCAAGACAGATCCGAAGTATGCGATCGAGCTGGCGAAACACACTGCCGTGCTTGGTCCATCAATGAGCGGGTTATCGTTCCTCTTCGAGGTCGCGCGGACCGATCCTGGCGGCGCAGCCGAGATCTACAATGCTTACATTCAGCACGCGTCGCGACC
>DATJKO010000182.1:0-2716 GCA_035491355.1 Pyrinomonadaceae bacterium | reverse complement strand
CCCAAACGGCTACTGAACCTCGCCGGTTTTTATCTGACGGTCGAGCGTGGCGCGGACATCGCACGGCTTGGGGAGATGGCCGTCAAACTTGCGCCGGACATGGCTGAGGCGCACCGCATGCTCGCCCTCGGCTATCACCTTTCTTTGCGGCTCGACGAAGCCGCCGCCGAATACAAGCGGACCCTCGAACTCGATCCGACTTCGAAAGTCTCGCGCGGGAGTCTCGCGGATATGTATCGCGCTTCCGGCAAGTCCGAAGAAGCGCTTGCGCTCTACAACGAACAACTTGCCGCCGACCCCAGAGACCGGGGCGCTCGCACCGGAAAAGTGATTTCGCTTTTCGACCTGGACCGTCAGGACGAAGCGAATCGTGAACTCGAAGCCGCACTCTCCGACGAACCGCGCAATCTCGCGCTGCTGACGGGCGCCGCCTACTGGCTCGCCGCACACAACAACTACGAAAAGGCAGCGGACCTGGCCCAAAAAGCTGTCGGCATCGAGGCGCGCTACACGTGGGCACAGATCGCACTCGCGCGATCGCTCGTCGGTCTGAAACGGCCGATCGAAGCCGAACGCTCGATGCGGTTTGCGCAGAAGTACGGGAAGTTTCCGACGATGACTTACGAGCTCGCCAGTGTCTTGTCATCGATGGGATTGTACGAAGAAGCGGTGGACGTGCTGCGTGAGTCGTTCACGATCAAAGACGATCAGATCAACACGTACCTGGCTGGCCAGTTGCCGGCCGGCAACGCAAGTTTCATTGAACTGCTGGCGCCGGAACGTCGCGCGAGTATTTATCAAAAGACGGCGGCTGACAGTGCTACAAACGCCAGGACGCTGAAAGCGCTGCTGGCCTTCAACGAAATCATCTCCGCTGAAAAGATCGATGAGACTGCCGCCGTCGCCGCCGCTCGTGAGTTTGCCTCGGGCACTGACGACATGCGCGCGTTCCGCCAGCTCTACGCCGCCACGAGATTAATGCGTCACTCGATCAGCCTTCCGACCGTAGTCGATCTCGCGGAAGAAGCGCGTCAAGCTGCTGACGACGCACTCAAACTTCCGAGCCTGACGTTGACGATGGCGGTGCAGGCAGATGAGTTCACGGCGTTGCGCACTCGCGCGATCGCCGCTGGAAACGTACCTGACGTTTCGGTAGCACCGGCGAACGTGCTCGCCAGCATTCTCAAAGGGCGTATCGAGGATCTGACCGGTTGGGCGCTGCTCAATCAATCCAAAAATGCCGAAGCCGTAACTCATCTGCGACTCGCAGCCGAAACGCTTCCGGCCGGAACGCCCGCATGGCGCACCGCGCTGTGGCACCTTGGCTCGGCGCTTGAAGACACTGACAAGAAAAAAGAAGCACTGGATTACTACATCAAGAGTTACAACGCCGGCGATCCCGAACCCAACCGCCGCGCCGTGATCGAAACGCTCTACAAGAAGATCCACGGCTCACTCGACGGTATCGAAAAGCGAATCAGCAGCGTACCGAACACTAGCGCCACCGGCACAACAGCGTCAGCGACTACTCAGACTGCGGTGCCCACAACGTCGCCGGAAACCGCCGCTGCGGCGCCGACTCCCGAGACCTCGCCGTCACCTGATCCGACGCCTGCTGAAACACCAAAACCCGAGACGGCCAAACCCGAGACGTCTTCCTCCTCGAGCCCAATGTCGGAAGAAGAGGCACTGCGCCTCGCCAACGCGCGCACTCGTTCGACAGTTAAAATCACCGGCCGCGTTCTCGACACGAACAGGGTTGGAATCGCAAACGCTACGTTAGTGTTGATTAGCCCGACGGGAATGGTGCTGAGTGCCACCACCGATAACGATGGTAACTACTCATTCACGGTCGCTGCGCCTTCGCCGAAAACCTATCGCATCATTCCCTCGAAGGATGGTTACGGTTTCGCGCCGGTGGACAAGACGTTTGCGGGACTTCCCGACGACCAAAGAGACATCGATTTCGTAGGCACCAAACAATAAAACACGGATGACACTGAATCAGTGCCATCCGTGTCTGGAACGAGTAAACCGCTAACTACTTTTCGTTCTGCGTCGGACCGCCGACTGGTTTGCCCTCGGCGTCGAACACTTCAACTTTTCCGTACTTCGCCAATACGTCGCGCGCTTTCGACGCATCGCCCACCGCCACCACTTGCAGATGGCCCAGGTCGATGTACTTCTGCGCGACACGTTGCACGTCTTCGGCAGTAATCGCCGCTACTTTCTGCGGATAAGTATCCCAGTAGTCAACGGGAAGATTGTAGAGCTTCTGCGTGATGACGTTCGTCAACAGCGACTGCGGTTGGTCCAGCGACAGCGCAAAGCCGCCGACGATCGCGCGCTTCGCATTCTCGAGCTCTTCCGCAGGTACCTTCTCGTCACGCAACCGTTTCAGCTCGTACATGAACTCCTTCATCGCACCTTCCGTAACGTCGGTGCGAACTTCGGAGCTTGAAACCCACGTTCCCCTGAAGCGCGAGCCGCCAAAGTTGCTGTACGCTCCGTAGGTGTAGCCCTTGTCTTCACGAAGATTCAGGAACAGTCGTCCTGAGGGGCCACCACCAAGAACACGATCCGCGAGCAACACCGCGAAGTAATCGGGGCTGGTGCGCTCGATTCCCAGTGTTCCGAGTTGCAGCACGGTCTGCACGGAGCCTGGACGATCGATCAGCAGGATGCGCGATGCGGATTGCTCCGGCGCAGGCGGGAT
>DATJKO010000181.1:0-4305 GCA_035491355.1 Pyrinomonadaceae bacterium | reverse complement strand
AATGAAGACGGACGTCGCTGCATTCAATCAACTCGTCCGCGATCAGAATATTCCGGCGGTGGTGGTAAAGTAACTGGTGATGTCAGTAGTCAGTGGTCAGTAGTCAGTCGTCAGTGGTCAGTTGGACGCGCCGAGCACTGACTGACTACTAACTACGGACCACTGACGACTGACCACTGACCACTGACTAACTTATGGATCAAACACCAGTAACCGCCAAACAACTAGCATCGATAACAGAAGCAAAGCTGACCGGTGACGAGACAATCATCGTCACCGACGTCAGTCACGATTCGCGCCGGGCACGCGAGGGAGCGTTGTTCGCCGCCGTCTCGGGCGCGCTATTCGATGCGCACAAGTTCGTGCCGCAGGTGATGTCACAGGGAGCGGCCGGCGTGTTGTCCGAACGCGCCGCGCCGGAAGACTTCACTGGAGTGTGGCTGCAAGTGGAAGACATCCGCCGGGCGATGGCGCTCGCCGCGGCGGAAGTTCAACATCACCCTTCACGCGAACTCCAACTCGCCGGCATCACCGGCACCAACGGCAAGACCACGTCAGCCTATTTGATCGCTTCAATTCCGGAAGCAGCTGGCGAACTCGTCGCGATGACCGGGACCGTCGAATACCGTCTCGGCAAAGAAAGATTCAAAGCCGATCGTACGACGCCGGAAGCGCCCGACATGCAGCGCCTGCTGCGTCAGGCTGTCAGCATCGGTTGCCGTACTGCCGTGATGGAGTGTTCGTCGCAGGCAATGGATTTTCATCGTTGTGATGAACTCGAGTACGCGGTGGCGGTCTTTACCAACCTCACGCGCGACCATCTCGACTATCACAAGACGATGGAGAACTACTGGTACGCCAAGCAGCGACTGTTTGACGGGCGTCTCGGTACACGACCGCGCAACTCGGTCATCAACGTCGACGATCCGTACGGCGTGGAGTTGGCGAATTCCCTCGGACGCGATGGTCTAAAAGTTATTCGTTACGGCGTCAACTCTGCCGCCGACGTCACGGCGCGCGAGGCGGAGTTCTCTTTGTCAGGCATGCGCTTTCGGTTGAAAACACCCGCCGGTGAGCGAGACTTCCATTCGCCACTCGTTGGTCCGCCGCACATCTACAACACACTCGGCGCGGTCGCGAGCGGACTCGCGTTGGGCTATTCGCTCGACGTGATCACGACCGCTCTCGAAAGTTGCACCGGCGCACCCGGACGTTTCGAACGCGTCGCTCACGATGGCGACTTTTCAGTCGTCGTCGATTACGCGCACAGCGACGACGCGCTGTTGAATGTATTGCGCACGGCGCGCCAGGTCGTTCAAGGAAAGATCATCACGGTGTTTGGCTGTGGCGGCGATCGCGATCGTTCGAAGCGTGCGCCGATGGGTGAAGCCGCCGGCAGTTTGAGTGACGTCGTTATTCTTACTTCCGATAATCCGCGCACCGAAGATCCCGAGCAGATCCTTTGCGACGCGGAAGAGGGAATTCAGAAGACGAGCAAGCCGTACCGCAAGATTGCCGATCGCACTGAAGCGATCAATCAGGCCATCTCCGAAGCACGCAGCGGCGATCTGGTTTTGATCGCGGGCAAGGGTCACGAGGATTATCAGATCATCGGTCGCGAGGTGTTTCACTTCGACGACAAGGAAGTGGCGCGAAACGCGCTGGCGCAGAGAGGTTAAGTAGTGTTTGTTCTTGCTGTTGTCGCGATTTCGTTATTTACGTCGTTCGGTACTCCGACGAAGATCGCGAATCTAAAGAATCCCGCGATCGACGAGAGTAGCGGTCTCGCTGCCTCACGAACAAATCCGAACATCTACTGGACGCACAACGACTCTGGCGATGAGCCTCTCGTCTATGCCTTCGACGCTACCGGTGAATCGCGCGGCGTCATTCGCGTCGCCGGCGCAAAGGCGCGTGATTGGGAAGACATGGCGATCGGACCAGGGCCGAACGCCGGCCAGTCGTATCTTTACCTCGGCGACATCGGCGACAACGACAAAGCGCGTGAGGAAATCGTCGTCTATCGTGTTGTCGAACCTAAGCTCACCGACGAAGACAGAATCTCAACTCAGAAGAAGCCACGATTAAGCGGACCGTCTGAAGCCATTCGTCTACGCTACCCGGACGGAAAGTTCGACGCGGAAACACTACTGGTCCACCCGAACAGCGGCAATCTCTACATAATCACGAAGGTGGCGCTGCGAAACGCGACGGTTTATGAAGCTGTGGCGCCGCTTGTACCCGGTAAAGTCATCACGATGACGCGCATCGGCGAGATCAAGATCCCGAGTCTTCTCGGCGGCGCGTTGACCGGCGGCAGCATTTCACCTGACGGCCGTCGTATTGCTCTTTGCGATTATCTTCAGGGTTACGAAGTGGTGTTGCCGGCCGCGAGCAAAGACTTCAACGACATCTGGAAGCAGACTGTCGCGCCGTTCAGCCTGGGCCAACGCGAGCAAGGTGAGTCGATCACGTATCGCGCCGATGGTAAGGCAGTGTTAGCAACGAGCGAAGGAAAACTCCCGCCACTGATTCAGGTCGAACTGCGTCGCGATAAGAGCCAGTAGACCGGCAGACCCAGCAGGATCAACCCCAAACCGATGCCTGATTGACGTGGATGACTCGAGATCGTCTGCACGATTAGCCACGTCGAAACGATCAGGAAGATGATCGGCACGTACGGGTAACCCCAAACGCGATAAGTGCGTTCGGCGTCGGGTTGTCGTTTGCGGAAGATGAAGACCGAAGCGGCAACGAGCGCATAGAACATCGTCAGCGCGAAGATCGCGTAGTCAGTCAACGTGTCGAACGAGCCGGAAAGCGCGAGCACGCTGGCCCAGAATGCTAAAACGATCAGCGACCGCACCGGCACGCGTGTACGCGGGGAGACGTGGGCGAGACTTTTGAAAAACAGTCCGTCGCGCGCGAGTGCATAAGGCAGACGGGCGGTGGCGAGTATCGATGCGTGCAGCGCACCGAATGATGACGTCATCATCGCCGCAGCCATGAACGTCACAACGATGGAGCCCAACAGTCGCCGCACGACTTCCGCCGCCACCGATGACGATTCAGCCACGCTGGCGATTTCGGTCGGCGTCAGCACGTGGTAGTAACTCAGGTTCACGAACAGATAGAGGCCGATCACCAGGAACATGCCGCCAATCAATGCGAGCGGGAGATTGCGGCCGGGATTCTTCACCTCGCCTGCCATGAAGGTAATGTTGTTCCATCCGTCGTAGGCCCACAGCGCGCCGAGCATACCTGCTGCAAATCCGGCAAAGCCTCCCGTCGTTACCGCCACACCTTCGCAAGCGCCGCCTGTGTTGACCTGCGACAAGTGGCCCCAGTCGCCGCCGGAATAAAAGAACGCGCCAAAACCGACACCAAGCAGGAGCAGGATTTTCAATCCCGTCAAGATCGATGCGACACCACCGCTAACACTCACCGCCGCGCAGTTGATGATGGTTGTGATGATGATCGCGCCGACAGCGACGAGTTGCAGTCGTTCGAAAGGAAGGACGCCGCCCCACGGCAACGGCACTTCAAACACGGTGACTTTGAGGCCGCCGTGGATCAGGTCATTAAGAAAAATCGCAAAACCCATTGCGAGCGCCGCCGCTGAAGCTGTGCGCGCGAGAAAGAACTGCGTCCACCCGTACACGAATCCCAACGGACGGCCGTACGCGTCGCGAATGATTCCATACTCGCCCGCAGCGCGCGGCATCATCGCGAGCAATTCCGCGTACGTGAGTGCGCCGGCGAGTGACAACAGGCCCGCGAAGACCCATATCGCCAGTGCCTTTCCCGGACTACCGACGTTGCACGTCACTACTCGCGCTTTCAGGAACACGCCGGTACCGATGATATTGGCGACGTTGACGGAGATCGCCGCGATCAGTCCGAGACCGCGGATCAGTTGGGTGTGTTCAGTTTGCACAGTGTCAGTCGGTTATGAGTGGTCAGTTGTCAGTGGTCCGTAGTCAGTTGTCAGTGGTCCGTAGTCAGTTGTCAGTAGTCCGTGGTAGTTGTTAGAACGACTGACCACTAACAACTGACAACTGACCACTGACTATTGATTCAGTATCCCACGTCGTTCGTGATCAGATCTTCGTAATTGTCGCGTCGTCGAATCAAATCGGCTTTGCCGTTCGGCCTAATCAGGACTGCCGCTGGAAGAGGACGGCCGTTGTAGTGAAACATCTGGGCCAACGAATAAGCGCCGCAGTTGAGCAACGCCAGAACTTCACCCGGCGCGACGTCGTCCGGCAGCTTCCGATAATCAGGCAAACGTCCTTCGCGCTCGAT
>DATJKO010000180.1:0-3494 GCA_035491355.1 Pyrinomonadaceae bacterium | reverse complement strand
CGAGCTCCACTTATCCGTCGTCACCATCGTACCCGGCTTACACCACCCCAGTCCCCGTTTTCAAAATACCCGACGAAATCGTCGTTGAAGAATTCGTTAACTATCACAAGCATCGACTTCCGTTGCCGAAATCCGGACAGGCCGTGGCGATGGACACGCGCTGGGGCAACTTCCAAATCTCGCGTTCAGAGCGAGAAGCCGTGTTGCAGATCGGCTTCACGACGGCCGAGGTCAACGAACGAACCGATCTGCGGCCGCTGAACCTGGTCTTCGTCATCGATAAGAGCGGATCGATGGCCGACAGCGACAAGATGTCGCGGGTGAAGGACGGCTTGCGGTCGATGCTCGGAAAACTGCGTGCTGACGACGTTGTCTCGATCGTCGCGTTCGACACGAAGGCGCAAGTTGTCTACTCCGCGCGCGCCATCGGCGACGGCTATGCCCTGCGACGTGCGATCGACTGTCTCGAGCCGGATGGATCGACGAATCTGCACGGCGGATTGATGCTCGGCTACGCCGAAGCGAAGAAACATTTCCGCGCCGGCGCTACGAACCGCGTGATCCTTCTGACTGACGGTATCGCGAACGAGGGTGTCGTAGATCCAAGTCGCATCGCCGCCGAGTCCTCGGAGTTCAATTCACGCGGCATCGATCTCTCGACGATTGGCGTCGGACTCGATCTCAACAACGATCTGCTGCGCACGCTCGCCAACTCCGTCCGTGGGCTTTATCACTTCATCTCCGACTACAGAGACATTGATAAGGTCTTCGTTAACGAAGTGCAGAGTTTGGTCTCGTCAGTGGCGAAGAACGTTGAGCTAAAGATCGAATACGGCCCGGGTCTGCAAGTGGAGAAGATCTACGGATATCACCCGCGATTCGGTAACGGCGAGGTCAGCCTCACGTTGGACCACATGAACAACGGCCTGACACAGGTTGTACTGGCGAAGTTTCGCGCGGGCGACGTCAGAGCTCCGATGCCGGTGAAGATCCGGCTGTCATACTTCGACGTGAAACGTAAGTGCGTGGTGGAAGAAGTGCAGGAAGCGCGACTGGTTCCGGCCGAGAACGATTCGTGTGAGTTACTTTCGGATGTTGAGGTCAAGAAGAACTACACAATCGCGCAACTCGCCGATTCGCTGTTTGAAATGACCGGCCTCGCGCGCCGCGGCAACTACACGCAAGCGCTCAACACGCTCGACACGTCAGTGACGAGTGCTTATCGCCGGTATCCAAACATGGAAGACACCGACATTCGCTTCATCCTCGATATCGTCGAAGGCTATCGCCGCGATTTGCGGGTCTTCAACCAACAATCGCGTCACAGTGATTGTGGCGGCTGCCGGTAATATTTGTTCGCCAAGATCCGTGTTCTCCGCCAGGAAGTGAGAACACGGATTTATGCTTTGCGGCGGATCGAGTAGAGCTTGTGTTCGGTTCGGATCAACAGTCGCTCGCCGACGAGTGCCGGCGATGCTTGCGAGAAGTCGTCGAGGTTGTTCACGTGCAGTAACTGAAACTGCTCGCCGGTCTTCACGACAAAAGTCTGGCCTTCCTCGCTGAGGCAGAACAACATGCCGTTGTAGGCCCACGGCGAAGTCGTGAAGTTCGTGGCCGCGGGATCGATGCGGGTCTTGTACGACTGCGCGCCCGTCTTCGCGTCGAAGCGATTCAGGATGCCGGTTTCAGTCAGCGTGTACACGGCGCCTTCATACGCGACCGACGACGGCAGATAGGTGCCGCCGCGCGGCTGAGACCAGGCAACATACTCGTTCGACGTCTGACCTTCTTTCAACGTGATATCGCCGGAAGCTCCGGGACGAAGTGCGAACAACGCCCGCCCGCGTCCGCCGTTGATGAAAAGCAGACCTTCATAGGCGAAAGGCGTCGGGATCGGCGTCGCGGCCATGCCTGACAAACGCCATAGCTCTTTTCCGTTCAGGTCGTAGCTCACCGCGGTTGCCGGTCCAAGTGTGACGATCTCGGTACGTTGCGCATGCCGCCAGATGAACGGCGTAGACCATCCGGAACGCTGCACTGGCGGTTGTCGTCCGCCGAGATCGCGTTCAGTACGCCAGAGCTGCTTGCCGCTTGTCTTGTCGAAGGCGGCGATGTATTGCTGTTTCTGGTTGTCGCACAAAACGACGAGCAGGTTGTCGGCGAGCGCGGGTGAACTACCGGTTCCCAATTCGAGGTAAATCGGGTTTGATTCGAACTGCGTGGTCCAGGCTTGATTGCCTTTCAGATCGAACGCCCACAGACCAAGGTTCGCTACGTAAACGTAGATAAACTTGCCGTCGGTGACGGGCGTCTCGGAGATGAAACTGTTTTTGCGGTGACGGCCACCCGGCGGCTTACCGGTGAAGAACTCCTTGGTCCATTCGACTTTGCCGCTCTTCAGGTTGAGGCAGTAAAGAAAGTAATGCAGGTTGACCTCGCTCGGCAGCTCGATGTCGCGGTCGTTGAGTCGCTTCATTAACTCCGCCCCCGAAATTCCCTGCTTTTGTAGTTCCGCGACGTATTCGTTGCTGTACTCAGTGCCCACCTGCGGTTCTTTCGACTTGCCGTCGGTGGTGACCGTGGTCAAATAAACTTTGCCGCCGGTGACGATCGGCGATGACCAGCCGCGGCCTGGTACTTCCAGCGACCACTCCACGTTCTCAGTCCTGGACCAACGATCAGCGAGCTTCGAGTGCGTCCCAACCGGGTTCGACTGCGGCCCGCGGAACTGCGGCCATACCATATCCTGGGCGTGGACTGTGGCTGAAACTACGAACAGGGCGCATGCCAGACCGATGTAAAAGTGGAGTTTCTTCATTATTTTGTTTTTGCTCACTGAGTTTTGTTGTAGCGTTGAGTATACGTTATCTCCGCATGATTGAGTTTCAGCACGAACTAAGAACACCACGGGACGCCGAAGAGTGGCGTGAGTTTCATGCAATTCGGCGCAAGGTTCTGTTTGAAAATCGAGGAAAGAGCGAAACATATAACGAGAATCATCCTGACGACTCGCAAGCCGGGAATCATCCGCTCGTTTTGCTCTATCGTGGTGACGTTGTAGGCGTTGTTCGGGTCGATGTTGTGGAGAATGTGGCCTGGCTGCGGAGAGTTGCGATTCGTGATGATCTACAGCGAAATGGCCACGGACGCGTTTTGCTGCGCCTCGCGGAAGATGTCGCGAGGTCAGAAGGTTGCGACGAGCTTTGGTCGAACGCTGCTGTCGAGGCGGTTGATTTTTATGAGCGCTGCGGCTACACGCGCGATGACTCCGTTGTGTCGCCGGTTAATAGTGTACGAGTCCGGAAGTCATTGCGTGGGCTAAAACCTGCAAGTTAATGTATGTGACGGCGTTCCTTTGCACATGAGAAACATGCGAATACTTTCGTTGCCGGCAATGGTTCTATTGATGATGCTGGGCAGTGTCAGCGCGGCCCTGGCTTGTGACTGCCTAACGGGAACGCCGGAGGAGAGCTTTAAGGATGCCGATGTTGTTT
>DATJKO010000179.1:0-4576 GCA_035491355.1 Pyrinomonadaceae bacterium | reverse complement strand
TCCTTCGTCCTGCGACGAACGTCCGCTGAACGAGAATTCGTTTTTGTGTTATTCACCGCAGATCTCCCGCAGTCCGGCTAACAACTCGTCGTTCTCCTCCGGCCGTCCCACGCTGACGCGAAAATACTGCTTCAACATCGGGTAGCTGGTCATGTCGCGAATCAACACGTCGCGCAGCAGCAACTCTTCGAAGATCAACTTCGGATCGATCTCAGTCTTCACCACCATGAAGTTGCCCTGCGAAGCTACAGGCGTGAGGCCTTTGATCTCCGACAAATCGTCATACAGACGTTGTCGCTCGTTGATGATGCGCTTCACCAGCGGACGCAGATCGGTTTCGTACCTTTCGATCGCGATCTCCGCGGCCATTTGCGAGAACGAATTCAGGTTGTAAGGCAACACAGCTTTGCGAATCTCACGCACGAGATCCGGCTCAGCCATCAAGTAGCCGACGCGCAACCCCGCGAGGGCCATTGCCTTCGAGAACGTGCGCAACACGACGAGGTTCTCGTGCCGCTCCAACAACGGCACCACCGAATGCTGCGCAAACTCGTGATAGGCCTCGTCTATCACTACCAGTCCACGGGCGATGCCGAGTAGTTTGACGAGATCCTGATCGTCGATCACGCAGCCGCTCGGATTGTTTGGCGAACAGATGATCGTGACGTCGGGTTGTCGCTCTTCGACGACGCTGAGGAGCAATGAGCTGTTGTATTGCAGACTGTTCGTGAGCGAAATGCTCTCAACATCGCCGCCGAGCACCGTCGCCACCTGGCGATAGAGAGCGAACGTCGGCTCGTTAATTAGTACGCGCTTCTTTGGACCAATCGTCACCATCAACACGGCCTGGATCAGTTCGTTGGAACCGTTGCCGGCGATGATCTGGTCCGCGCGCAGTCCCGCGAAGTCAGCGAGACGCTCATGCAAACTTGCAGGAAAGAAATCGGGATAACGCGACCATCTCGTGTCTTCAAACCGGTTCAGAATCTCCTGTCGCAGCACGAGCGACATGTCCCACGGGTTCTCGTTCTGATTGATCTTAACCTGCGCGCGATGGGGTGAAAGCGAGTATGCGCGGAGGCTTCGGACGGCAGGTTTGACTGTATTCAGTGTGTGTTTCATTTGTGATTACGAATGGTTGCGGACCGCGCATGGGCTACGAGTCCTTCGCATTCCGCGAGGACCGCGATCGAGTCCCACACTTTACTAAACGCCTCAGCCGAGTAGCGCAACAGACTCGTGCGCTTCACAAAATCGTAAACGCCCAGGGCGGACGAGAAACGCGCCGCGCGTCCCGTCGGCAGCACGTGGTTTGGACCAGCAAGATAATCGCCCACCGCTTCGGGCGTGTTTTGCCCGAAGAAGATCGCACCGGCGTCATGGATCTGGGCCGCGATTGCGTCGTCATCCTCTGTGACGATTTGCAGATGCTCGGGCGCGATCCAATTCGTGATCGGGCACACCTCCACCATGGAGTTAAGCACGACAATCGCGCCGTAGTTTTTCAATGAAGCAGCGGCAATCGCGCCACGCGGCAGTGACTCGATCTGGTGTTCGACCTCCTTGTTTACCGCGTGCGCTAACACTTCGCTAGTCGTGAATAGGATCGCAGCCGCATCTTCGCCGTGTTCTGCCTGGGCCAGTAGATCCGCAGCAATGAAATCTGCGCGCGCGGTGTCGTCAGCGATAATTACTACTTCGGTTGGGCCGGCGATCGCGTCGATGCCGACGACTCCGAACACCAGTTTTTTTGCGGCGGCAACGTATTTGTTTCCCGGACCGGTAATCTTGTCGACGCGTGGCACTGTATGCGTTCCGAAAGCAAGTGCGGCGATCGCCTGCGCGCCTCCGACTCCGTAGATTTCGGTGACGTTCAGAGTCCGCAGGGCGGCAGCAACGGCTGGGTTTTCGGTCAACGTGCGTGGCGGCGTAGCGACGACGATTCGCTTCACTCCGGCGACTTGCGCCGGTACTACGTTCATCACCACTGACGATGGATAGGCCGCTGTACCACCAGGTACGTACAAGCCGACGCGATCGAGCGGCGTGATGCGTTGGCCCAGTCGAACGCCATCAGCAGGCGAGATCTCCCACGATTGTTCCACTTGTTGTTCGTGGAAAGCTCGCACGTTGTTGATTGCCTCGTGCAAAGCAGCGAGCACACGCGGGTCGACTTTGTCTGCGGAGGCGTTCAGCGTTTGTTCGCTAATCCGCAATTGTTCCGGCTGCAGTTCGACACCGTCAAAACGCGCGGTGTAATCGATCAACGCATCGTCATCGCGCTCGCGAACGTCCGCGATGATCGCCGCGACAGCCGTCATCAACTCGGAATCGAAAGCAACGCCACGAGCCCGGAGACGTTCCAACAACTCGTGGATCACAAGCGCTTCGTGGTGGCGAATGATGCGAATCACTTCGGTTTACGCTCCGTTCAGCGCCGCTCGCAACGCGTTTACAAGCCGCGCCACTGCCTCCGCTTTCAATTGATAACTCGCGCGATTCACTACCAGTCGCCCAGTCGATTCCGTAATCTCGTCGACTACAGTTAATCCGTTCTCACGCAATGTCCGGCCACTCTGGACCAGGTCGACGATCAGATCCGCCAGCCCGAGTGCGGGCGCCAGTTCGACCGATCCGGAGAGCGTGATGATCTCGACGGGCATCCCTCGCGCTCCGAAATGCGCCCGCGCAATCTGCGAATACTTCGTCGCCACGCGCAACATCCCAACCGCTCGGGTCATCACTTCCGGATCTGCAGCCGCAACGACGATCCGGCAACGCGCGATGCCGAGGTCCAGCGGCAACAATAGATCGGCTTCCGACTCGAGCAGCACGTCGCGCCCCACCATCCCGCAATCTGCAATTCCGTGTTCGACGTAAACCGGAACGTCAGCGGGTTTAACGAAGAGAAAGCGATAGTCACCGGTCTCATCCGTCACCGCGAGCTTTCGCGAATTCACCTCTTCGGTGTTCAGTCGAATGCCGGCGCGCCCAAGTAACGCGAGCGCGTCGTCCTGCATTCTGCCTTTGGCGATCGCGATCGTGATCATTTCGCTTTCCTACGCCCGACGACCTCCGTCAGCGCATCGAGATTGAGGACAAAACCAACTGCCGGTTCGGCTCGTCCGAAGTTGCCCGTCAGACCGTCGTAGCGTCCACCGCGTCCGACGCTCGCGCCCGCGCCGTGAACGAAGATCTTCAGAGTCAGACCGGTGTAATAGTCGAGGCTGGGCACGTCGCCGAGGTCGATTTCGAAATCGTCTTGCAAACCAAGTGCTTCGATTTCGTTCCACAGTTCCTCCAAAGCATTCAACGCCGCGAGCGAACGATCGTTGCGGATCACACTGCGTGCCGCTTCAAGAACATTCCGTTTGCCGGTGAGTTGGGCCAGTTGCGCGAACGCGCGACCGTCGTTGGCTGAATAGTGTCGCAGGAACTGATTCAGCTCGTCGGTCTCGCGTGTATCGATCAACCGGCGCAGTTGTTCTCGCGCCGGGGTGTCGAAATTCAGTTCCGAGGCGATGCCGTTGAAGATGTCGACATTATTAATGGTGATGCAATACTGGAGGTCGAGCCGCGAAAGTATCTCCGCCGCCAAACGCAACACTTCCAGGTCCGCGTTCTTACCGCCGGTGCCGATCAGCTCGCAACCGAGTTGCGTGTTCTCCCGACGCCACTCGGCGTGCGATTGCGGTTGTTGTCGGAAGACCGGCGCAGCGTAACAGAACCGCAACGGTCGCGGTCGATCGGCGAGGAGCGTCGCGGCTATGCGCGCCACGGAAGAGGTGACATCGGGGCGGAGTGCGAGCAGGCGGCCGTCGCTGTCGGTGAACCGGAAACCGCGCTGCGCTTCAGTTTGGCCCATGCCCTGTTCGAACAGGTCGTAATAGTCGACCGACGGCGTGATGACCTCTTCATACGACCAACTTTCGAAGACAGACATCGCCGCGTCTTCAATCGTGCGGCGCAGACGCGCTTCCGCTCCGATGTAGTAACGCATTCCGGCTGGGATTCGAGAGACCATGGTCACAGAAAATAAAAACCCGCCGCCAGTTTCGGTTGGCAGCGGGTTCTGGAATCGTTGTCGCGCTGGTTATGGTTCAGTTGAGCGCGTGCAACACGATCGCCGGCCCGCCACCGGTGTGGTGGTGATGCCAGTATCCATGATGATGGCGACCTGTGCTGAACATTGCCCGGGCCTTATACCTGACCGGCGCTACGCTTGTCAAATTCTTTGCGTCAACCTGTCGTTAGCACATGATATGTCCGGTCTAATTAGCAAGTGAAGTGTCCGCTTTGAGCGGCAAGGTCAGAAGCAACATGACAGGATGCGGTCATGAAGCAACTGAGCGTAGCTGCAGTGGAGCGGGCGATGAAACTACAGGACGTCATGTTGAAGGCGATGGCGAAGCGGATCACCTGGTATCAGGCGGCCGAGATTCTGGGGATCAGCTGCCGGCAGATGCAGCGGTGGAAGACGCGCTTCGAGCATGAAGGTTATGAAGGACTATTCGATCGACGGCGCGGGATCCCTTCACCGAAGCGAGTCCCGCTGGAGACGGTAGAGACAGTGTTG
>DATJKO010000178.1:0-3310 GCA_035491355.1 Pyrinomonadaceae bacterium | reverse complement strand
GAGGGCAAACCTGTGGTTGTGGACGGAGTGCTCTCGTATCGATATGTCAGTCAGTAGATCAGCAGTCAGTTTTTGCTCATGGGCCACCTGTGGTTGCCGATCGAGTGCTCGCGTATCGCTTACGTCAATCAGTAGTTCAGCAGTCTGTTTTTGCTCATGGGCCACCTGTGGTTGGATCGAGGGCTCTCGTATCGCTACCTCAGTCAGTAGATCAGCAGTCAGTTTTTTCTCATGGCAACTGGTGGTTGCCGATCGAGTGCTCGCGTATCGCTTACGTCAGTCAGTAGTCCAGCATTCTGCTGTTTCTCATACAGTCCTCAGCGGCTCCGCCGCCCCGATGTGAGGCGGGGCTTCGCCCCGCCGTCCTCCCTCCGTATTCGATGGGGCTGCGCCCCAGGTTCGGGCTTCGCCCACGGCCAGAGGCCGAACGAGGGGCAAAGCCCCACAAGAAAAACCGCCGCTTCCGGCGAGGCAGAGCCTCGCCTCACATCGGGGCGGCGAAGCCGCTAGGTTTACGGGATGCGAGCAGGAGTCACGGGATGCGAGGAGGCGTCAGGGAAATGCAAGGAGTAGTCACGGAATACCAGCAGGAGTCACGGAATGCGAGCAGTTATTCAACGAGTAACGCGTGCGCGGGTCACTGTTGATGACCAGGTCACAGGCGAGATCGGAAAGGGCCTCGTCGTTTTGTTGGGTATCGCACGTGACGACACAAAAAGTGACGCTGACTATCTCGCCGCGAAGATCGTTGCACTCAGAATCTTTGACGATGCTGACGGAAGGATGAATGTCTCCGTCAAGGACGCAGGCGGCGGCTTGCTGGTGGTTTCTCAGTTTACGTTGTACGGCGATGTGCGTCGTGGTTTGCGACCCTCGTGGAGCGACGCGGCGCCGCCTGAGATCGCTGAACCGATGTACAACTATTTCGTGGAGAGCAGCCGAAAGCTGATCGAGCCGGTGGAGACTGGCAGCTTTCGCGCGATGATGCAGGTCGAATTGGTTAATGACGGACCAGTGACCCTAGTCGTCGACAGCAATCGCGCTTAGATCATCTCATCCGTCGCCTTCGAACTTTCTTCAAGCTCAAATCGATCGCGATCGCGCTTCTCAATCTTGTCGATAAACTCGAGCTCCTCGTTGTCTTCGTAGGAAACACCCATCGCCAAAGCATTCTCTTCCACCAGGGACTGATCCGGTGTCGGGTTATCTCCAGCGACGGTCTCGGACCCGCTGTCATTCACATCTTCCCAGTTGGCATCGAGGTCGCCACCCGCGTCGCGCGGTGACGCGGCGGTGTTGTTTCGCAAACGTTGCGCCAACATTTCCGGATCCTTAGGCGCTTGCGAGATCTCCATCTCCATGAACTCCTCGATCTCGGGATCTGGCACGAAGTTGGGATCGTTCGCGAGATATTCGAATCCCTCGGCACGTTTCTTGGGCATACAGGTCTCCCTTGCCTTGACCGTCACAAGCAGCTGCAGCGAACCAATCGCCGCATGTTTTACGCTTATCAATGTGGGGGAATGTGCCGAAACTATAGCACAGAAACTATTTGGAAAACGTTTCAAACACCTTGCTTGACGATTACTTAACGCGGCCCTTACACTTCAACTTGAACCACAAAACACTACATAAATCATTCCGCGAGTGGCGTTGCCGGCTCGCTTTTCAGGAAAGAGTTTGAGCACTACTATGCCAGACAGCCCGTTTGATTCCCTGCAAACTTTCTCTTCAGCCAACGGACCCATCGGAAAGTTTTATTCGCTGCCGCAACTCGAAAAAAACGGCATCGGTCCGATCTCACGACTGCCGCACAGTATTCGGGTTGTGCTCGAGTCGGTGCTGCGTAACTGCGACGGCGAGAAGATCACCGAAGACGATGTTCGCGCGTTAGCGAACTGGCAGCCCACCGGCAAACGCACGGAAGAGATTCCGTTCGTGGTTGCCCGCGTGTTGCTACAGGACTTCACCGGCGTACCGTTGCTGGTGGACCTCGCCGCTATGCGTTCCGCCGTCGCGCGTTTGCGCAAGAACACCGGATTGATCGAACCGCTGGTGCCGGTCGATCTCGTTATCGATCACTCGGTGCAGGTGGATCTTTCGAGCACTCGCGACGCGTTTGAAAAGAACATGGAGATGGAATTCAAGCGCAACCGTTCGCGGTATCAGTTCCTCAAATGGGGCACGCAGGCGTTTGACGGTTTTCGCGTGATCCCGCCGGGCATCGGTATCTGTCACCAGGTCAACCTCGAATATCTCGCGAAGAACGTTTGGGAGAAGCACGTCTACTTCCCTGACACGCTTGTCGGCACCGATTCACATACGACGATGATTAATGGACTCGGGATCGTGGGTTGGGGCGTGGGTGGTATCGAAGCCGAGGCGGCGATGTTGGGCCAGCCGGTCTATTTTCTGACGCCGGACGTCGTTGGTGTGCACTTGACTGGAAGTTTGCGTGAAGGTGTGACCGCGACGGACCTTGTGCTGCGAGTTACCGAAATGATGCGGCGCGCGAAAGTCGTCGGCAAGTTTGTCGAGTTTCACGGTGAAGGTGCGACGAATTTGCCGGTCGTCGATCGCGCGACGATCGCGAACATGGCTCCGGAGTACGGCGCGACGATGGGCTTCTTCCCGGTCAACGAAGCGACGTGTGAGTACCTGTTAGCGACGGGCAGATCACCGGAGCACGTTGATCTTGTACGTGCTTACTACAAGGCGCAAGGCATGTTTGGCATGCCGCAAAAGGGCGAGGTCGATTACAGCGTGGTATTTGATCTCGACCTCGGCTCGATCGCGTCGAGCGTTGCTGGTCCAAAACGGCCGCAGGATCGCATCGAGCTGGGAAATCTGAAAGACCAGTTCACCGCGCTGATGCTTAAGCCCACCAGCGAGGGTGGTTATGGCAAAACCGAAGACGAACTCTGGACGCGTTATCACGTCAAGATGGGCGCTGACCGGCAACGCCTGATCGCAGGTGGAGGTGAACAACGAACGGAAACGATTCCGTCCGTGGCCGGCAATCACGTAAGCGATCGCAACACGAGCGTGTGGACGGAAACGGAAATGGTCAACAACCGTCCCACTCCCGATCTTGTCGCCGAGATTCCCGAAGATGAGTTTCCGGCGGGCGACGAGTTGATTGGGCACGGCGATGTTCTGATCGCCGCGATCACCTCGTGCACAAACACGTCGAACCCCAGCGTGATGCTGGCTGCCGGACTGCTGGCGAAGAAGGCTGTCGAAGCCGGGTTGGGTGTCAGTGCGAAAGTGAAGAACTCACTCGCGCCGGGGTCGCGAGTCGTTACCGCGT
>DATJKO010000177.1:0-3526 GCA_035491355.1 Pyrinomonadaceae bacterium | reverse complement strand
ATCGGCATAATCATTTCCACGCGGCGAGCTCCCGAATTGTCGGCAACCTCCAACGAGGTTTGCATCTGAATCATAGTTAACCCTCATTTCGAATTTCGGATTGCGAATTTCGAATTTGAAACCGGCGTTCTTTCAAATCCCGCAATCCGCATTTCGCAATTCGCAATCTTACTTCGCGGCCTTTTGAACGATCTCAATCACGCGCCAGCGCTTGCGGGCGGAAAGCGGTCGTGTTTCCACGATGCGCACCTTGTCGCCAACCGTCGCGCCCAACTCGTCGTGCGCCATGAACTTCGACGTGCGCCGCACGTAACGGCGATACTTGCGGTGGCGAACGAGCCGGTCGACGCGCACGACCACGGTCTTCGTCATTTTGTCTGACGCGACTGTGCCGACTTTCTCCGAGCGATTGGCCCGATCGGCTTTGGCCGGCGCTGCAGCGGCGGGCTGAGCCGTATCGCTTGCGCTTTGAGTAATGTTGTCTTGATTTTCTGCCATGTCTTCTCTTTACGTCTTAAGTAGTGGCCGCTTTAGAACGCTGCTTCGAGATCGTCTCGATACGCGCCAGCGATTTCTTTTCCTGGCGAATGCGCTTAACGGCGTCAACCTCGCCCAATGCCAATTTGAAGTTCAAACGAAACAGCGACTCACGCAGACGCGCAGCTTCCGCATGCAGTTCGTCGTCGCCCAGGTCGCGCAACTTGTCGAGTTCTTCTCGCTTCTTCATCGTTAGATCGCGCCTCCTTCCTGATCGGCGCGGGTCACAAACTTGGTCTTGATCGGAAGCTTCTGAGCGGCCAGACGCATTGCGTCGCGCGCTGTCGCCTCATCGACGCCTTCGATCTCGTAGAGAATCCTGCCGGGTTTGACTACGGCGACCCAGTACTCGGGTGCGCCTTTGCCTTTGCCCATACGAGTTTCCGCCGGTTTCTTGGTTACCGGTTTGTCGGGAAACATGCGGATCCAGATTTTGCCGCCGCGTTTGATATGACGCGTCATGGCAATACGAGCAGCTTCGATCTGGCGATCAGTAATCCACGCTGGCTCCAGGCACTTGAGCCCGTACTCACCGAAGCTGATCTCGCTGCCACGAGTCGCGACGCCGGTCATGCGTCCGCGCATCTGCTTTCGGTGCTTAACTTTCTTCGGCATCAACATGATTTTTACTCAACTCAAATTTCGAAATTCGAAATTCGAAATTCTCCTATTGGTTCTCACCTCTCGGCCTCCGCCCATCCGGCCCACCTTCTCGCCCTTCACGTTCGCGACGCGTGCGCGGGCGTCGTTCGCGTTCGCCGACGCGCGTTTCGTTGATTGGATCGGAACCGGTGCCACGGGCCATCGCGGCTTTCGGATCGAGAATCTCGCCGCGATAGATCCAAACCTTGACGCCGATCTGGCCGAACGTCGTCCGCGCTTCCGCGAGACCGTAATCGATATCGGCGCGCAGCGTGTGCAGCGGCAGTTGACCCTGAAGGTGCCACTCGCTGCGGGCGATTTCAGCGCCGTTCAAACGGCCGCTGACTTTCACCTTGATGCCCTGCGCTCCGAACCGTAACGACTCCTCGACAGCCTTTCTCATAGCGCGACGAAAAGCGATGCGCTTCTCGAGCTGAGCGGCAATCTTCTCCGCCTGGAGTTGCGCGTTGAGTTCCGGCTTGTGGATCTCCTGGATCGAGACGAGCACATCGCGGCCGGTCTTCATCGAGAGATCGCTCTTGAGCTTGTCGATCTCAGCGCCCTTGCGGCCGATGATGATGCCCGGACGCGAGGTGTAGATGATGATCTTCAAACGATTCGCGGCCCGTTCGATGTCGACGTGCGAGACGCCGGCGCCGGCAAAGCGCTGTTTCAGATCGCGCTTCAACTTCAGATCTTCCAGCAGAAACTCTCCAAACTGTTTCTTGGCGAACCAGTGAGAGTGCCAGTCTTTGTTGTAGCCGAGTCGAAAACCGTATGGATGAACTTTTTGACCCACAATCTTCTCCTGGAATTTCGAAATTCGAATTTCGAAATTCGAAATCTATTCCTTCGCCTTCTTCTTCGAAGCCTTCTTGGTGGCCGGCTTTTCCTTAGCTGCTTCCGGCGCTTCCTTCTTCGCACTTGCGCGCTTGGCTCGCGGAGCAGCAGCGGCGCCACCGCGTTTGCGATTCTTGCTCTCGGCAAGCTTCGCTGATTTCGCTTCCGCCGCTTCACCCTTCGGTGCTTTACCGTTGGCCTTAGGTTCAGGACGTTCGTCGTTGCTCAACGAAATCGTGACGTGACAAAAGTGACGCTGTTCGCGATACGCGCGCCCCTGTGGAGCGGGACGAACGCGACGGCGGTTCTTTGTTGGTCCACGATCGACAAACGCGGTCCGCACCCACAGGTCGTCGGGATCGATCGAGATGTTGGCTTTCTCCGCGGCCTCGTTCGCGTTGGCGATTGCCGAACGCATGCACTTCTCGACGTGCGCCGCGGCGCGCTTGCGCGAAAAGCGCAGGATCGCCAGCGCCTGGTTCACGTCTTTGCCGCGGATCATGTCCACGACCAGCCGCGCCTTCTGCGCCGAACCTCGCAAATACTTTGCACTCGCTGTTGCTTCCATCCTGACCTCTTCTAATCCGTTTTCTTATCTGGGCGGCCCTGCGACCTTGCTCGCCTTTTCGACCTTCGTGCCCGAATGGCCTTTGAACGTGCGCGTCGGCGCAAACTCGCCGAGCTTGTGGCCCACCATGTTCTCCGTCACGTAGATCGGCAGATGTCGTTTGCCGTTGTGCACGCCGAACGTGAGTCCGACCATGTCCGGAGTGATGGTCGAACGACGCGACCAGGTCTTGATGACCGGCGGCCTCGAGCCCCCCGCCCGTGCCTTCTCGACGGCCTTCACGACGCCTTTGTCGATGAATGGTCCCTTTTTAACTGAACGAGCCATATGCCTCCATTTCGAATTTCGAATTGCGGATTTGTCTAACACTCGAAATTCGCAATCCGCATTTCGAAATTCCTACTTGGTTCTCCGATCCTTCAGGATCATCTTCTGCGTGCGCTTGTTGCTGCGCGTCTTGTAACCGCGAGTCGGCTGGCCCCACGGCGTCACCGGGTTGCGGCCGCCGGAAGTCTTGCCTTCACCACCGCCGTGCGGGTGGTCCACCGGGTTCATCGCTACGCCGCGGACTTTGGGTCGCAAGCCTTTCCAACGCGATCGTCCGGCCTTACCGAGCGAAACGTTTTCGTGCTCGATGTTTCCGACCTGGCCCACCGTCGCCTTACAAACCAGCGGCACACGGCGAACTTCGCCCGACGGCATACGCAACTGCGCGTAATTGCCTTCCTTCGCTACCAACTGCGCGAACGTTCCGGCCGAACGCGCCATTTGTCCGCCCTTGCCGGGACGCAGCTCGATGTTGTGAATCTGCGTACCGAGCGGGATGTTGATCAGCGGCAGCGTGTTGCCGGGGAGAATGTCAGCCTCGGCGCCGCTCATGATCGTCTTGCCGACTTCGAGACCGGTCGGCGCGATGATGTAACGCTTCTCGCCGTCGAT
>DATJKO010000176.1:0-5807 GCA_035491355.1 Pyrinomonadaceae bacterium | reverse complement strand
GACGGCCGCAGGTTCACCGCTTTTTTCGACGCTTCCAACGCTTCCGCATGCCGCCCGAGTTTCTCGTTGCAGAAACCACTTTGTGCCCATGCTTCCGCGTAGTTACTGTCTGAGTCGACTGCCTTCTCAAAATACGGCAGAGCTTTTTCGCAATCGTCTTTGGAAAGGAAACTCAATCCGTCGCGGAAGAACTGGACCGCCTTCGCCCGCTTGTTACGGCCGCTCGCTGCCATCAGCTCTGGCAGCGACATCAGCGTCGATGCCTGGAGTTGCGAAATGCGTTCGGAAGGAATCGCGAAGTTGACGCTCTGTCCGCCCGTTACCTGCAACGTGGCGATGCCGATAACCTGCCCCTGCATGTTCACGACTGGGCTGCCACTGGACCCCGACGAGATTGGCGCGGTGATCTGAATGATGCGTCCGAAGGTTGGAATGTCGCGCACAGCGGAAACGATTCCGTTCGTGACACTACCTTCCAAACCGAGTGGATTCCCGATCACGACGACGCTCTCGCCTTCCTGCGGAGAAGTTTTGTCGAGTGGCAGCGGTCTGACTTGCGGCGTCGGCGCATCGATCTTCAGCAATGCGATATCGCCTTCAGCGTCGACTGCGAGCACACCTTTGACTGGAATCACCGTTCCATTGGACGAATGAACCTCAGCGCGATGCGCGCCTTCGATGACGTGTCGATTGGTGATGATGCGATCGGTATCGATGAAGAACCCGCTGCCGCGCGAGAGTTTTTCACCGCGCGCGTCGAAGGTTTCGATTGCGACCGCTGAGGGTTTGATACGGCGGACGAGTTCGGGGAGAAGATCCTGCGACGGGTCGACTCTGATGGGGGTTATTAAAACTAATAAGAGCCAGACCAGTTTCATACTTCGGGGAATTCTAACGCAAAACTCTCTCTGAGTATCTCTGCGTCTCAGCGGTAAGTGTAGCTTAACGGAGTATAAACGCAGAGTCACAGAGGAACGCAGAGATACGCAGAGGAACCCAGAGATATATGCAGAGTTGAATTAGTTCACAAACAGCTTCTGCACGCGTTCAACGACGTCGCTTATCTTAACATCCTCGCTCTGTTTCGCGCGGCGATCGTACAACTCGACGGCCCCCTCGGCGACCTTTTTCCCGATGGTAATCCGGTAGGGAATACCGATTAAGTCCGCATCTTTAAACTTAACACCCGCGCGTTCGTCGCGATCGTCGAGCAAGGGCTCGAGTCCTGCGTTTTGCAGGTCGCGATAGAGTTTCTCGCCTGCCTCGCGCACCTCGTCTTGTTTCATGTTGGTGATCGTCACCACGACGTCGAACGGCGTCAGCGACTGCGGCCAGATAATGCCGTCGTCGTCATGCCGCTGTTCGACTGCGGCGCTGATGATTCGTTCGACGCCGATGCCGTAACTGCCCATCACGATCGGCACCTGTTTGCCATCCTGCGTCAGCACCATCGCGCCCATAGAATCCGAATACTTCGTGCCGAGTTTGAAGATGTGGCCGATCTCCATTCCCTTGAAGACTTCGAGCACACCGCCGTCGCACCGGGGACAGCCTTCGCCTGATTCGACGGTGCGCAGTTCAAGCCAACGATCGACGGGGATGTCGCGAGCGATATCGACGCCGCGAAGATGGTGATCGTCTTTGTTCGCGCCAGTCGTCATGTTGCGGCGTCCTTCTAATGACGAATCGGCGACGATCTGAAGATCCTTTTTGGCAGCGCGGGCTTTGTCCTTCGCTCCAACGCCACCGAGACTACCGGCGCTCGCACCGAGCAGTTCGCGGATCTCTTCGGGATGCGCAGCCCGCACGGCGGTTGAACCGACGCCGTCGGCTAGTTTCGTTTCGTGAAGCTGGTGATCGCCACGCATTAAGACGAGCACTGGATGTGCGTCGCCGCCAATCGTCGCAATGTAAACGAGCGACTTGATCTGTCGTGATGCTTCTGCACCTCCGGGGAACGTAGTCAGGTGCTCGATGGTTCGTACGCCGGGCGTGGGGAACTCTTCCGGCGCTGACGGTCCCTGTTCATCGTTAATTGCAGCCATCCGCGAGGTGGCTTTCTCGAGGTTTGCGGCGTAACCGCAGTTCGGACAACTGACGATCAAATCCTCACCCGCGGGTGTACGCGCCATGAACTCGTTCGATTCGGATCCACCCATCGCCCCCGACGACGCTTCGACGATCAAAAACTGTATGCCGCAACGTGTGAAGATCCGCTTGTAAGCCTCGCGCTGATCCGCGAACGACTTATCCAACCCCGCTCGATCGAGATCGAACGAGTACGCGTCCTTCATAGTGAACGAGCGTATCCGGATCAGCCCGGACTTCGGCCGCGCCTCGTCGCGAAACTTGATCTGGATCTGATACCAGACCTGCGGCAGTTGTTTGTACGAGCGTATCTCGTTGCGAGCGATGGAAGTGAAGACTTCTTCGTGCGTCATGCCGAGACACATGTCCGTGTGCTTGCGATCTTTGAGGCGAAACATCTCGTCGCCGATCGCGTCCCAGCGGCCTGATTCCTGCCAGATCTCGGCGGGATGCAGTGCAGGCAGGTAGAACTCCTGACCGCCAATCGCGTTCATCTCCTCGCGCAGTATCTGCATGACTTTCAGTGCAATGCGTTGGCCCAACGGCAGTAGCGAATAGATGCCGGCTGACAGTTGCCGGATGACGCCGGCGCGCAGGAGAAGTTTGTGCGAAATGACTTCGGCATCGGCCGGGTCTTCGCGCAGTGTTGGGATGAAGTAGTTTGACCAGCGCATAGTCTTGGCATTCTCGCTTAGCGCCTATCGGTTAGGCAAATTCGTGTTTGCCGCGATATGACGCGTGATGTACCATCGCGTTACTTCTAAATATCCATTCATAAAGGTGCACTGCAATGAGAATTGCTCTCGCAAGTGATCACGCTGGCTACGCCGAGAAGGAACAGTTGAAACCGCTGCTCAAAGACCTTGGCGTTGAGTTTGAGGACCTCGGGACTGTTTCGGAGGACTCCGTTGATTACCCTGAATACGCGCGCAAGGTTGCGGAAAAAGTGTCGCACGGCGAAGTCGAACAGGGACTGCTTGTGTGCGGATCAGGCACCGGCATGGCCATCGCCGCCAACAAGGTTGCGGGTGTGCGCGCGGCCGTGGCATGGACGCCGGAGATCGCCCGTCTCGCGCGTGAACACAACGATGCGAATGTACTTTCGATTGGTGCTCGCGTGACGCCGGCCGGTGAGATTCCAAACATCGTGCGCGCCTGGTTCGATGCGAAGTTCGCGGGCGGACGACATGAACGGCGAGTCGAAGAGATCACGAAGATAGAGCGAGAGTGCAAATGACCACCCCTACTGAAAAGCACACCGATTTGCGAAACGCATCATTAGCCGCAGTGGATCCTGTTATCGCCGGAGCGATCGACAAGGAAGTCGCTCGCCAGGCGCACGGGCTCGAGTTGATCGCCTCCGAGAACTTCGTCAGTGAGGCAGTGCTCGAGGCTGCCGGATCGGTTTTCACAAACAAATATGCCGAAGGTTATCCGGGAAAGAGATACTACGGCGGGTGTGAGTGGACCGACGTTGTCGAGCAGACGGCGATCGATCGCGCGAAGGAGTTGTTTGGCGCCGACCACGCGAACGTCCAGCCGCACAGCGGCGCCCAGGCGAACATGTCGGTTTATCTGGCGGCGATCCAGTACGGCGATCAGATTCTGGGCATGAACCTCTCGCACGGCGGACACCTCACGCACGGCCATCCGATGAACTTTTCCGGTTTCAGTTACAAGGTGGCCGACTACGGCGTTGCGAAAGACACCGAACAGATCGACTACGACGAACTGCAAAGAATCGCTGAAGAGCATCGTCCGAAGTTGTTGGTCTGCGGCGCTTCTGCTTATCCACGCACGATCGACTTCGCACGCATCGGTGAGATTGCGCGCAGCGTCGGCGCGCGCATGTTTGCCGACATCGCGCACATCGCCGGACCGATTGCCGCAGGTTTACATCCGTCGCCGGTGCCGCACGCCGATTACGTCACCACGACGACGCACAAAACGCTGCGTGGTCCACGCGGTGGTTTGATCCTGTGCAAAGCGGAGCATGCGAAAGAGATCGATCGAAAACTGTTTCCCGGTGTTCAGGGCGGGCCGCTGGTCCACATCATCGCCGCGAAAGCCGTCGCGCTCGGTGAAGCGTTGCGTGATGACTTCAAGGAGTATCAGGGGCAGGTTTTGAAGAATGCGAAGGCGCTGGCCAGCGAGTTACAGGAACACGGACTCCGGCTCGTCTCCGGCGGCACGGACAATCACCTGATGCTGGTCGACGTTTGGATGGACGGCAAGGGAATCACCGGCAAGGACGCGGAGAAAGCGCTGGAAGCCGCGTCGATCACCGTCAACAAGAACACGATTCCTTTCGATCAAAACAAACCGTTCGTTGCGTCTGGTCTGCGCATCGGCACGCCCGCCGTTACCACTCGTGGCATGAAAGAACAGGAGATGCGCGAGATTGGCCGGCTGATCGCGGAAGTAATTCACGCGCCGGAGTCTGAAGACGTACAGAACAAGGTGAAACAGGGAGTCGCGGAACTCACCGAACGCTTTCCGCTGTATCCAAGACGGTTGAAGGTGTGATCTCTGCGTATCTCTGCGACTCTGCCGTTACAGTGCTTCTACTAACATCTACCGCCGAGCCGCAAAGGAACGCAGAAATACGTAGAGCAGACTTTCAAAGTGCGCCGGCCACGCTTGCATGCCGTGTTATCCTGCTTAACCTCATCGGTAGCTGATACGCAAACATCTATGGAAGAAGTTTTTGGGCCGGACGGATTAATAGCCAAGGCGCATCCTGATTACGAATACAGGCCGGGCCAGATACAGATGGCCCAGGCCGTGATGCGCGCGTTTGAGGAGAAAAGACACCTCATCGTCGAAGCGGGCACCGGCACCGGAAAGACGCTCTCCTATCTTGTCCCAGCCGTTGCTGCGGCGCTCGGTGGTAACGGCCGGGTCATCGTTTCCACCGGCACCAAGAACTTGCAGGAACAGTTAATGGAGAAAGACATCCCGTTTCTCCAAAGCGTCCTGCCCAAACGTTTCGCCGCGACGTGCATGAAAGGTCGCAGCAACTACGTTTGTCTCAACCGTCTGGCGCACGCACAGTCGGCGCCTGTGCTCGAAGGTCTCGAGGAAGTCGACTACTTCGAAGAAGTCACCGACTGGTCGAGACAAAGCGAGACCGGCGATCGCGCTGAACTCGTAAACCTGCCTGAATCGCTCTCGTTCTGGCGTCACATCGACGCGCGCTCCGAAACCTGCCTGGGCCAGAAGTGCCCCGACTTCGACCCCTGCTTCATCACGCGCATGCGCAATCGCGCTCAGGAAGCCGACATCGTCGTCGTCAATCATCATTTGTTCTTCGCCGATCTGAGCTTGCGGAACGGCAACTACGGGTCAGTGTTGCCTGACTACACGGCAGTAATCTTCGACGAAGCGCACCTGATTGAAGACGTTGCTTCCGAATACTTCGGCTCGCAAGTCTCGAATTATCAAATCGACGATCTGGTTCGCGATATCGGCATGATGCCGATCGACGACGTGCAGATCGATCAGGAGTTGACGAGAAGTGTCGCTCGCATGGCGCGATTCGCGGACGACTTCTGGATGGGTTTTCGGGATGGACGCGGTGAGGAAGGACGTTACCCGATTATTCCCGGAACGTTCGCGCGCCGAAACTCGCAAGGGCAGTACGAAGCGACGCGCCTGGGTGAGTTGTATTCCATTCTCGAAAACGCGATCGCCCGCGTCGAGACAACGCTCGACACGGT
>DATJKO010000175.1:0-2107 GCA_035491355.1 Pyrinomonadaceae bacterium | reverse complement strand
GAACGGACAGGAGGTTTCGGGATTTTCTTTTGTGGTTCCGTCAAACACGGTGTTGGAGTACGTCAAGAGCGCGGGCGCGGAAAACACTGAAGGTCCAACAAACAAACTCTTCCGCGAGGGCCTCGAGTATTACTGGAACGCCGAGTATTCCTCCGCGATTCCGAAGTTCGAAGAAGTAAAGCGAATGTTTCCTCAGCACTCGGAAGTCGATGGCCTAATTCAAAGCGCCCAGCAGGCGAAGGCCGAAGGAAAAGAGAGGTCCAGCTTCCCGCTGTGGATTGTTGGGGTGATTGTCGTCGTTCTATTGGTGGTCGGACTGGTGCTGATCATTATCATAGTCGGGGTGGTCATGATGCGCCGTAAGAAGAAAGTGAAAGAGCTTCCGGCACACGGCGGAAAAGGACATCCTGCTCCTGCACCAGCGCCCGCGGCGTTTGCACCGCCGAAACCGAGTCCGAGTCCGTCCCCGATTCATGCATCCCAACCACCGCCGCCACCTGCTCCCGCTGCACCGCAGTTTGTTGCCGGCGATCAAGGGATGACTGTCGATCTGTCGCGCACCGTGGCAATCACGGCCGATGGAGATGCATTCAGACAGAACTACGGATCGATCAAGTTCGTCTCAGGACCACTTTCCGGACAGCAATTTCAGGTCAAGCCAGACGGCGACTTCATCGGTCGCGACGGTGGGTCAGCGCAAATCGTGATCGGCGATCCGCGCATCTCGAAGCGGCATTTGTGGATTGGCGTCAGAGGCGGGCGGGTCGTGATTGAAGACCAGAATTCGCGTAACGGCACGTTCGTCAACGATCCTCGCTCAGCACGCGTAACCGAAACGTCGCTGAACGCCGGCGACACGGTGATCCTTGGCGAGTCAGACGTCGCGCGGTTTGAGTTTCACTCGAACTAGCGATTTTGAAGTCTAGCTGACGAACTTCGGAAAGCTGGTGTCGAACAGCGACACCATGTCATCGGCGGAACACGGCCGGCTGAAAAAGTAACCCTGAATCTCATCACAGCGGAGTAACTGTAGGAAACGCAGTTGCTCCGCTGTTTCTACGCCTTCTGCAACCACTCTCAACCGCAGGTTGTGCGCGAGCGTGATGATCGCCATCACCAGTGCCGCATCGTCGGGATCTGTCGTCGCGTCTCTCACAAACGACTGATCGATCTTCAGCACGTCGATCGGCAAACGCTTCAACGAAGCTAGCGAGGAGAACCCGGTACCGAAGTCGTCGATTGAGATATTGATTCCCATGCTCTTGAGACGATTCAACACACCCGCGGCAAACTCCACGTTCGGCATGATCGAACTTTCCGTCAGTTCCAAATCGAGATACTTCGCGGCGAGACCAGTCTCATCAAGAATCCGGATCACAGTCTCCGACATGTCGCGTTCGTTAAATTGCCGCGCGGAGATGTTCACCGACATCCGAATGGGCGCGAAGCCACGGTCTTGCCATTCCTGACTCTGGCGGCACGCATGCCGCAACACCCACTCCCCGATCGGCACGATCAAAGCGGTGTCTTCAGCGAGAGGAATAAACTCGGAAGGCGAGACGAGGCCCAGTTGCGGATGCTGCCAGCGCACGAGCGCTTCAACACCTGTGATTGCCAGCGAGTCGACGGAGACGCGCGGCTGGTAGTGGACCAGGAACTCTTCGTTCTGAAGCGCGCGGCGGAGGTTCGTCTCGAGGGCCAGACGCCGCGTTGCGAGCTCGTGCATGTCCGCGGTGTAGAACTGGTAATTTGCGCCGCCCGATCGTTTCGCTTTGTAGAGTGCGGCGCCTGCGTTCTTCAACAGCGTGTGACTATCATCTCCGTCAAGCGGAAACAAACTTACGCCGATGCTCGCGGTAGCGTAGAGTTCATGTCCCGGCAAATCGAACGAAAACTTCAGCACCTGCGACAGCATGCCGATCGTTTCCATGATGTCTGTCGTGCCGTCGATGTGCGTCCGCAGCAAGGCGAATTCGTCGCCACCAAACCGCGCAACCGTGTCAGACTTGCTGATGCAACTCTTCAAACGTTCACCAAACTCGCGTAGCAGGCTGTCACCCGGAACATGCCCCATCGAGTCGTTCACCTTCTTGAACTGATCGAGTGA
>DATJKO010000174.1:0-4043 GCA_035491355.1 Pyrinomonadaceae bacterium | reverse complement strand
GGCTCGAGCTCAACACAGGTCACGGACTGTATCGACGACTGCAACATCGATCCGACGGTGATCCCCGTCGCGAACCCGATGATCAATCCCTTTTCCATCCGCGGTGCGACAAACAACGGAAGCTGGCCCAACATCACCTGCGTCGGCATGTCGAACATACTGTCCGACGCGTTGGTCCGGCCGTTGATCGCCATCGAAATCGTCTCGACGTCTTTGCGCACCGAGACCGTCGCCGTCGGCCCCTCCTCATACATCAGCAGTTGATGAACCTCGGATCCGGAAGCCTGGCTGTTGCTCTGCGCCGCCGTTCCCTCGCGCGTCTGCGCCAGCACGCGAACCAGCGTGTCGTACGCGCCGACCGAAAGATCGGCGAGGTTCATACGCGGCGTGATCACGATCATGATCAGAATCACAATCGGAATCGCGCCAATCGCGAGACTTCGTCGCAACGCCGGATCGCGAGTCGTCGCAGCCGGCCGGTACGCGAGTCCCGCAACTACGACGCACACTGCCGCGGAAAGCACCAGGGCAAACTTGGTGCTCGTCTTTGGAATCAACACAAAGCCGGTCAGAAACGCACCCGCAATCGCACCGATCGTGTTGACCGCATAAGCGCGCCCGACCCGCGCGACGGACTGCGCCGGATTGCCGGTGGCCCACACGAGCACCAGCGGCATCACCATTCCCATCAACCACGCGGGCACCAAGATCAACAACGTCGCGCAGAACACTTGCAGACCGAGTAGTTCGGTCCACGAAGAAACGTGCAGGTTCGTTCCGAAGTTGACGAGCAACCACGGCAACCAGTTCACGACATACAAACTCCCAAACAGACTGACCGCCGTCAGCACCTCGACCAACAGCAGCATTCGGCGCGCCGAGCGATCTTTGCGTCCGACGAACCACGCGCCACCCGCAAGCCCGATCAAAAACAGCGCCACGACGATACTGAACGCGTAGGTGCTCGAACCGATCACCATCGTGATGATGCGCGTCCAGGAAACCTGCGTACTGATCGTCACGAACCCGGACGCGATCGCCGCAAACAACCAAAACCTGGATCCCTCGATCTCAACAACATTCGACTCAACCGCTTCGATCTCTTCAATCGGCGGTGCCACTCGTCTCTGCGCCGCGATCGCGATCACCCCAACGATCAAATTGATTGCGGCCGCAATCACAATCGTCGTCCGCACACCAAATGTCGGCAGCAACACAAACCCCGCCGCCAACGTACCCACGATCGCACCAACGAGATTGCACGCGTACAGTCTCGCAACCGCCGTCGAGCCCTGTCGCACGAGCGCCGCCGACAACACCGGCAGCGTCGCCCCCATCAACGTCGTCGGCAGCAGCAACATCAGGCACGACAACAAGAACCGCCACAAACTGAACCTGAAGGATCCAGGTTGAAAGTGCTGCCAGATCAAGACGTACAAATTGTCGACCAAACGAAAGAGAAGCGGCACCAGCAACGCGTAAACCGCGATCCCAATCTCCATCCAACCGTAAACACGCAATGGCTTGCGAAGGCGTTGGCCCAACCGCCCGGCGACCGCGCTGCCTAGCGCGAGACCACCCATGAACGCCGCGAGCACAGTGCTGACCGCCAGCGTCGTCGCGCCAAAGACGAGCCCGAGCATGCGCGCCCAGAGCACTTCATAAATCAGACCGGTCGCGCCTGAAAAAACAAAGCAGACGCCGATCAATCGAATGGTTGAGCGTGAGTAACGAACTGTGGATGGTTGCATTCAGGTCACAAGTAGATGACGTGGCTAGTGCGCCAGACGTTCGCTGGGATCGATCCCGGCGCCGCGGCCGTGAGCAGGATCGCGTAGTCGTGTTCCACCACATCGCGGCCGACGATCATTAACTCGTCTTCGTGCGATTCGCCGTCCGTCGTCGGATGAACCAGAGCCAGTCGCTTCAGACAACGATAGAGTTGCTCCATACCTGAACCAAATGGCCCAACTTCCTCACCGACGACCAGCCTCACCTCCGCGCGTTCGTCGATGAAGTGCTTCAGCAACGACGCCGCCTGGACCACACCGCTTTCAAACCGCTCCGTCATCGCCTCGTCAGGCTCGGCAGGCAAATGCGTGTCCAACACGATCGTGATGCGTCGCTCGTCCTCGGAAGTAAACTCGCGCACCGTCAACCGTCGCGATCTCGCGGTCGCCTTCCAGTCGATGTAACGCAAATCATCCTGCGGTTGGTAGTCGCGCATCGAGAAAAGATCGTGTCCCGCACCGCGACGCAGTGACGGATTCCGTCCTGCATACATCGGCAACAGGTGCAGCTCGTCGCTGATTACCTCCGGCTTCGGATACACGATGATGTCAACGTTGCGCGCCCGTAATCGACGCCTTCGCCGAAAGAATCCAAACGGAAAACGCGTGGACAACTCAAACCCGTCAATCAGTACGTGACCGCGAGTCGGAAACAACTGTTCAACGCGTTGCTCAGCCGCCGCATGATGCGGCACATAACTGAAATAGGCCAACAAGCGTTTAGCGTATCGCTTGCGACGCTTCTCACTGTCGTCGCTGTTTGGTCCACGAGCTTCGACCATGATCGAGAACGACGGCAACACCCGTTTAGTGTTGCGCAGCGTGACGATCACCGGCGCCGGTTCGGCCGCAAAGATGTGGTCCGGAAAACGCGCTGAGACAGTCAGGTCTCGCAATGAAGCACGCGCCGCGATCCAACCGACAAACAGCGTCGACACCAACAGCGAGAAGACCAGAAACAACAGATTGTTCCCCGTGTTCCAGGCAGCGAACCCAACCACGACGATGATTACGAGAAACACGCCGCCGCCACTCGTCGGTTCAAAGGGAAAATCCAGGTTCGCGACTTCGACTCTGGCGGAACGGGCCAACGGCGGGACGATGAAGATCGTGAGCAGCAGAGCGATGAGCAGTGAGAATATCGCGGCCGCGCCGGCCAGCGTGGCATCGTTTTGCCGGCGGGCCAACACCGTTACGACGGCGGCGGCGAGCCCCGCAAACACCAGCAGGGTGCCAAACACGATGCGAAGTAACGAGGTTCTTTCAGGAAACAGCTCGGAAAATCTCACAGCGGAACGCTGACAGTCTTCAGAATCTCATTCAGCACTGCCTCAGCTTCTTCACTGCGACGAAGCGAAGACGAGAACCGCGAACTGACCACGATGCGGTGTGCAAACACGGGGACCACCAGTCGCTTGATATCGTCGGGGATGCAATAGCTGCGCTCTTCGCCAAGCGCCAATGCCTGCGAAGCGCGAAACAGCGACAACGTTCCGCGCGGACTCACACCGAGATCCAACATCTCCGAAGCACGCGTGGCGGCAACAATACGCATGAGGTATTGCACCAACGCATCGTCAACAGAAACTCTGCTCACCGCGCGTTGCAGCTCAACCACTTCGTGAGCGCTCATCACCGGTTCCAACTCGTCCAGCGGATCGGCATACTCGCGATCTCGCAGAATGCGTTCTTCGTCCACAGGCGCGGGATAACCGATCCGCAAACGCAGCATGAAGCGATCGAGTTGCGATTCAGGTAACGGGTAAGTGCCGTGGTGTTCGATCGGGTTCTGTGTCGCCAGAACGATAAAGGGCGCGGGCAAATGATGCGTTGTGCCTTCGACAGTCACGTGACGTTCCGCCATCGCTTCCAGGAGCGCGGACTGCGTCTTCGGAGTGGTGCGATTGATCTCGTCAGCCAGTACCACGTTTGCGAAGACCGGGCCTGGTTTCCATTCGAAGAGACCGCTGTGCTGGTTGTAGACGGACAGTCCGATGACATCGGAAGGCAATAGGTCAGACGTAAACTGGATGCGTTGAAAACTACAGTGAAGCGCTCGTGCCAAGGCGTGGGCCAGCGTCGTTTTACCGACACCGGGGACGTCCTCGACCAGCAGGTGCCCGCCGGCGATCAGGGTGACAATAGCGAGACGGATCGCTTCCGGCTTTCCTTTAATGACAGTTTCGACCGCCTGCTGCAACCGCTCGATCTGTTCGGCTGCGCTGGCGCTCGACAATTGTCCGGCTTCGACTG
>DATJKO010000173.1:0-5247 GCA_035491355.1 Pyrinomonadaceae bacterium | reverse complement strand
CGACACGTCCGATCACACTGTTCATACGTTGCGCAGTTTTCTGCTGGCGCGGTTCAGTCCGGATCGCAAAGGCGCGCCGATGCGCGTCGAGATGAGAAGTTTCGGCCACAAGTATGGCACCCCGGGAGATCTGGAGTTATTGTTTGACGTAAGGCATCTGCCAAATCCGCACTTCGTGGCTGAGTTGAAGCCGTTGTCGGGCCACGATCCGCGCGTCGTTCGTTATCTGCGATCGCAGGACGAAGTGCAGGAGACGCTGGACCGGTTTACGGATCTGCTTTCGTACTTGCTGCCACTGTACCGGCGCGAAGGCAAGTCGTACGTGACAATCGGCATCGGTTGCACGGGCGGCCGGCATCGTTCGGTGATGATCGCGAATGCCCTGGCACGGACCCTGCGGCGCGAGGGATTCGACGCGCGCGCTACGCATCGCGACGTGCGCAAGGTGACTCGAACGCCGCACAGTGCCAAAATGTCGAAAAAGAGGTAACCATTTTTCATTTTCCGTTTGTCATTTTCCATTTTCCATTCTCGCGTGGACTTGGACGTTCTGAAATGACAAATGAAAAGTGAGCAATGGAAAATGGAAAACAAACCGATGAGTAGTACTTTACCGGCGGAAACGAAGCGCGTTGCAGGAGTAATCGTCACGCACGGCCATCTTGCCGGAGAGTTACTCGCCGCGGCGGAGATGATCATTGGCCCAATCTCGCATATCGCGGCTGTGTCGATTGGCTGGCACGACGACGTCGACGCCGCACGTGAAGAAGTGCAACGCGCCATCAGCCGCGTATCGCAAGGCGCGGGCGTACTCCTGCTTACCGACATGTTCGGCGGTACGCCGACAAACATCGCATCGATGTTTCTCGAAGAGGGTTCGGTAGAAGTGGTGACTGGAGTGAACCTGCCAATGGTGATCAAGCTCGCTTCGTTCTCGACTGAAGAACCACTCGCCGATGTCGCGCGCAAGATCTGCGATCAAGGCCGGCAGGGAATTTACTTCGCCGGCGAATTACTCACTCCGCCGAGCAAATCCGGAGCCAATTGAGCGTGGCGGAACGCAGAGTCCAGGTAACGGGCCGACTTGGTCTGCACGCTCGCGCCGCAGCCAACCTGGTGCGCGTCGCGAACCGCTTTCAAAGCAGCCTGACACTTTATCGTCTCGACGCCAGTCTCGAAGCGGACGCCAAATCAATTCTCAGCATTCTTACGCTGGCCGCGAGTCAAGGCACCGAACTCCGCCTGGTGGCGAACGGAGTCGACGAGGAGCAAGCGTTAGACGCGGTCGCCGGTCTTTTTTCGCGCGATTTTGATGAAACCGAAAGAGACGTCCCGGAGTCTTCAGCGACGGCTCAGCAGCTTCGTTGCGAAGGGCTCGGCGTTTCCGATGGCATTGTAGTCGGCCAGGTTTTGCGACTGCAGGAAGGGACCCGCGAAGTTTACCGCGCGCAGATTGCTGAGGCGGATCTCGAACGCGAGCGACGTCGTTTTCGGGCGGCAGTGAGGTTGTCGCGCCGCCAACTCGAAGCAATCAAAGCCCGCGCTGAGAAAGAACTGGGTCGCGGACACGCGTACATCTTCGACGCGCACCTGCTCTTTCTTGAAGATGCGAAGCTGACGCGCGACGTCGAAGACTACATCGTCAAAGAGCGCTCGAACGCGGAGTGGGCCGCGAAGGTTGTTGGCGATCGACTGTTGTCGATATACACGCAGATCAACGACGAGTACCTCCGCGAACGAGGTTCAGACATTGAAGACGTCATCCAGCGACTACTCGCGAATCTCACCGGCGAGGGGCCAAAGTATCCGAACCTTTCCGAAGACGCGGTAATCGTCGCGCGCGATCTCTTGCCGTCAACCATCGCCGAACTCGATTTGAATCACGTTCGCGCGATAGCGACCGACACTGGCGGTTGGACCTCGCACATGGCGATCATTGCGCGTGGACTCGGTTTAACGGCTGTAGTGGGCCTGCGCGACTTTTACCGGCGCACGCGGACGGGCGATCAAATCATAGTGGATGCGCGGCGCGGCGAAGTGATCCTGCACCCGACTACGACGACGATCGGCGAGTATCAGTTTACAAACGGCGCGCCTGAGCTTGCCGCTCCTGATCGTGACGACGTTGAGTCAGGACCAGTGACGACTCGCGATGGCGTGAGTATCACCCTGCGTGCGAACGTCGAGTTGCCGGCGGAGTTTCAGGCGGTGCACGAGTTTGGCGCATCTGGCGTGGGACTGTTTCGTTCCGAGTTTCTATTGTCACGCCCGGGCTTGATGCATTCGGAAGAACAGCAGTATCAGACTTACAAGACACTTGCGGAAGCGGCCGGACGCGACGGCGCGGTCGTGCGGTTGTTTGACGTCGGCGGCGAAGTAGCAAGTGAAGTCAAGGAACGCGAACGCAACCCGGCCTTGGGTCTGCGAGCAGTCCGTTTCAATCTTCGAAATCAGCAGGTGATGCGAACACAGGTGCGTGCGATTCTTCGCGCCGCGGACGGTCGATCGTTACGTTTGGTGATCCCGATGGTCGCCGACGTCGCTGACGTGCGAATGTCCCAGAAGATCATTGATGAGGAACTCGCGAGTCTTGGCGCGGCAGGTATTTCAGCGGCGAAGGTTCCGATCGGTGCGATGATCGAAATCCCGTCGGCGGTTCTAACGGCGGAGAAGATCGCCAGCGAAGTCGATTTTTTCGAACTGGGAACGAACGATCTCGTCCAGTACACGCTTGCCGTGGATCGCGGCAACGACAAAGTCTCAGACTGGTTTCGCACCCTGCATCCGGCCGTGCTCTACGGAATCAAGCGCACGCTCGAAGCGGCCGCCGCCGCCCAAATTCCCGTAATTGTTTGCGGTGAAATGGCTTCCACTCCTGCCTACGCGGTCCTGCTCGCCGGATTCGGAGCGATCGATCTCAGCATGACACCGTCGATGATTCCGCGCGTGCGCTCGACGCTCTCGCAGATCGATACGAACGAGGCGCGCGAAGTCGCGTTGCAGTGTCTCGAGTCGGCGACGGCGGACGAGGTCGAAGCGATCGTACGCAACGAGTTCAAAACGCGCTGGCCGGAGCTGTTTCCGCCACGCGCACTGCCGAAAGCCCCCGAAGTCTCAGCATGAACAAACCTCAACTTGTCAACCTGCTCATCGGCAAATCCATCGCAGAGACGATCCTGGTCGGCGCTATTGCTGTCGTCGCATACCTGAATGCGTTTCCACCGACGTTTCATGGTTGGGGCGAAGCAGTGGTCGAGTCGCGAGCGATTGCCGGTTGGGCCGTCAACAATGCGGCGCCCTCAGAACGAGTCGAGGTCCAGCTTTTCATTGACGGCAAACTCGGTGGCACTCAGACCGCGAATCTGTCGCGACCGGATGTAGTCGCGGCTGGTTGGGCCAAGGACGAGTGGTGCGGTTACAGCTTCACGTTGACTTCAATGGCGACAGGGAACCATGAAGCGCGCGTTTACGCGCTGCACGAAAGTGGCGCCGGCGCGCGTTACACGCTCCAGTTGCTGGGTGATCCGATCAGGTTCTTGGTGAATGCAGATGGCAGTTGGCGAAGAGTCAATTAAGCAAGTTAGCGAGCGGACACTCGCGGCATGGGAAATCGTCTCCGTTGTGATCTCGTGTTTGATCGCGGAGTGGGTCGTGCTGGCCTTCGTCGGCCGCACCAAGTTGGTCCTGGCAATTCCGATCGCGCTCGCACTGACGCTCATCGTCATGTCTCAGCGCGCTTACGGCGAGTCGTGGCGTGACCTCGGATTTCGCTGGGACAACTTCGCCGTCGCTTGCAAGCTCTTGATCCTGCCGACACTCGTCACGATTGCGATCGTTATTCTGATTTCCAGAAACTGGTCACCGCCAGACCCGCTGCGTTGGCGATTCTTGCTGGTACCGCTATGGGCGTTGTTTCAGCAGTACGTATTACAGGGATACATCAGCCGCCGTGTTCAGATTGTTTTCGGCAGCGGCTGGGTAAGCGCAGTCGTCGTTGGCCTATTGTTTGGTCTGGTTCATCTGCCGAACCCGGTCTTGTTTGCTCTCACGTTTGTCGGTGGAACGATCTGGGCCTGGATCTATCAACGAGTCCCTAACCTCTTCGCGCTCGCACTCTCGCACGCACTCGTGTCGATCACCGTCGCACTTTTCTTCCCGCCGCAGTGGATTAACAGCCTGCGCGTCGGCTTCAAATACTTTGGTTAACATCAGGATTCTATGTCATTTGTGCCTCTTTGTGGCTGGTTGAACACTCGTTTGCTATAATCTGCCCGCCTTGCATGAGAACAGGTCGGGCGGTCGCTGCCGGCGAAAGCCGGGAGAGGAAAGTCCGAACACCATAGGGCAGCGAGCCCGCTAACGGCGGGGCGCCTGGCGGCGGTCAAATTGTGAGATTTGACACCGGCGGCGACGACAAGTGCAACAGAAAACAAACCAGCCTATGAGATCTTTGATCTCACGAGGTGATGGGTGAAATGGTGCGGTAAGAGCGCACCGGCGCGTGTGGTGACATACGCGGCCAGGCAAACTCCTCGCGGTGCAAGACCAAATAGGGAGGCGTCAATCAGGGCTGCCCGCCCGAAGCCTCTGAGATCTCAGATCTAAGATCTTAGATCTCAGGGCTACGACCTCCGGGTAGGTCGCTCGATCCAGCCGGCAACGGTTGGGCTAGATGAATGATCGCCACTTCAAACTCCCCGGAGCTTGAAGTACAGAATTCGGCTTACAGACCTGTTCCGTTATTGCAGGGTGGTTTTTCCCGACACTAGGATACGAGGGCGAAGATAGATGGCTAATCGGAAAGGGGTTTTCATAGGCGCGTACGTTCCCAATCACCTGAAGGAATCACTTCGTCGCCGGGCGGCTGCCGAACATCGAACGCTCTCGCAAGAGATCACGCGCATTTTGGAAGAGGCAGTCCATGGGCGCGGCCTTCCACCCGGCAGTCTCGACCGGCGCACGAAAGACTCTCAACCGCGTCGCCGCTCGAGCGATCCAATGCCTCGCCGGAGAGCGAACGACGGCGCATACGGCGTCGCGGGCGGTAGAGCCGACGACTAAAACCGCCGTTACATCGCGCGAATCGAGCATCGATTGAAATACCTGATCATCGCCACGGTCATTGGTCTCGTCGCGGCTTTCATCTACGTGCGTCTGCGTCCTTATCTTCAACTCGTGCGAAAAGTAGTAAGTGCGCTTAACGTCTCGACGGAGGTAACGACTGCGCCTCGCGATCGCTCGCCTTCG
>DATJKO010000172.1:0-2058 GCA_035491355.1 Pyrinomonadaceae bacterium | reverse complement strand
AAGCGTTGACGGACGGGCGACTTCGCTTAGTCGCGCACGAAAGTCCTTCGGCAGGTCGGTAATCTCGTCGAAACTGCGCAGGCGGCGGTGTTGCAAGGCAGTGAATATCTGCCTACCGCGATACGCCGGCTCGCCCATTGTTTCGACGAAAGCCACGAGCTGGGCCTGGCTCAGTCCTGTTAATTCCGCCCCTTGTTTCATCGCGGAATTATCTTAGCATCTGCTGCCTGCTGTCGCATTTTATGGAGCTGGATGGAACGCTTAGGTTATCCGTGCGTAATATCAACTATGCTCAGGCGTGAACGAACTATCGCCCTCACGATCTCGCTGCTATTCGGAATGGCAGTGTTTGCGTATGGACTACGGTGGATGGAGTGGTTTACGACGTTTCATCCCGTTCGCGCGGATCCGAACTATCGCGTGGTGCCGTCCGGCGGAGCGGATGTATGGTTCACGACTGCCGATAACGTGCGGCTCAATGGATGGTTTTTTGACAGTCAGACACAGCCAAGTGCGGCGACTGTCGTTTTCTTTCATGGAAACAGCGGCAATGTCTCCAACGTGGGTTGGTTGGGCCAGTGGTTCGCCAAGAGAGGATTTGATGTGTTGCTCGTCGACTATCGAGGCTACGGAGCGAGCCACGGCGAGCCGGGGGACGAAGCAGGTCTATATGCGGATGGCGATGCGGCGGTGGCGTTCGCGATGAAGGAGAAAGGCGCACGTCCGAACAGAATCATTCTTTATGGGACGTCGCTTGGAACCACTGTTGTTGCAGATGTTGCTTCCCGCCACGAGACTGGAGCTGTGATCATTGAATCCGGCCTCAGTTCGGCAAGTTCGCTCGCCACGCACAGATTCTGGTGGTTGCCCCAAGCCTTGCACTTCATTGGGAAGAATGATTTCGAATCAGCTCGAAAGTTGAAAAGCGTGAACGCACCGGTACTAATCACCCATGGCGATCCGGATCCGGTGATTCCAACCAGCGAAGCGCGCCTGCTTTTTGAGGCGGCAAACGAACCGAAGAAGTTGCTAATCGTTCCGGGCGCTGGTCACAACGTCTTCGGTTCCGCCGGTGATAAGTACCTCGATCAACTCGTCGAATTCATCCACGAGTCGTTGCGTGAAAACAGTCAAGTTACCGCGCAATGGTGAACTTCGCGGAGGGAGTGATCTCCTGGCCCGTCACGTGGTCCTTGATGCGGACTTGAATCTCGTATTCGCCGGGAACCAGTGAACGGGTGTCGATCAGGCGCGTGAGCGTCAATCGCTGGCCGGCATCGTTGATTTGACGCCAGTCTTCGACTTCCTTACTCAGTTCCTTTCCGTCCTTCAGCAGCAGGTACTCAACGTCAGCAGCCGGGCGCAACGTCATCTGATCGATCGCGGCGTTGTAGACCTGGAGATATACGCCTACCGGATCGTTGCGACGAAACACGCCCGTGAGATTGGGGATCACCTTGGTCGTACCGATGATGAACTGACCGGCGGCCGCGCCGCGCTCCATGTTTTCGAGCTTCGCCGCGAGGACAACGCCGGATGCCGACAAGCGATCTTCGGGAAATTTCGGCGCAACAAAGCCGATGTGCCTGATCCCTGTTGCTCCGGATTGCACGTCGCGAACAATGAGTTCGATCTTGTATCGACCCGGATCGACTATAAACGCGCGACCGTAAGCCGACTTACGCATCCGCGTGGTGCTCAACTCTTCAGGTGTAGCACTCGTGCTTACCGAGTCTTCAAACTTGCCGACGCGATGGTTTGCGACCGTTGTCACCCAACCAAAGATGTTCATGCGCGCGGTTTGTAAACCACCGCTATCAGTAAAAGTAAGCTCGCTGTTGTCGGTCTGAATCGTGAGCGCCGCCAACACGCGATTGTCTGTTTGGCGAAAGAAGTTTATTTGGGCAGTAAAGTCGAGCGCGCTGTCGTCAACAGTCGGAGTGCCGGTGTTAGTTGTAATGTAGTTGCGTTCGTTTGGTTGGTCCTGATCGAGCGACTTCATCAAGTCCAACACTTCGAACGGCGAATCCTGCACGCGGCGGTAGTTTGCGAGTCCAT
>DATJKO010000171.1:0-8728 GCA_035491355.1 Pyrinomonadaceae bacterium | reverse complement strand
GCGTCTTGCCTTCGGCGATACCGGCGCTGGTAACAACCAGCGAGCGCAACTGCAAACGTTCACCGGCTTGCAGGATCCGCGTGCGCAGCGAACGAAACTGTTCGCAGTACGCCGAACGAGGCTGGCTGACCGCGACGAGATGTGGTTCGACGCGCGCAGGAGAAATGTCATAGCTGACAAATCCCCCTGCGCGCGTCGCACCGGCAGCGTCCAAAGTTGCCCCAGCATCACGCGAAGCAATTCCGCCGGGGAGTGCCGACCCGTCGGGTACATCCGGCGTGTGCGCAGAGGACGCTGAGCCTGGCGCCGTCTCACCCGAGACGGTCATGATCGACGAGCCGGCAAAAAGCTGCTCTTCGATGTCGCGGGCGGAAGGCAGCGGCGATGAAACCCGCGGCACTTCCTGGCGGCGCTCGTTTTCACTTGACTGTCGTTTCGGCGCCTTACCGTTGTTGTCTCCGTTGGCGCTCGATTTTCTGATGGCATCAAATACTCTTCCCATTAACCTCACCTCTCAACTTGGATTGCGAATCTCGAAATCCGAATTTCGCATTTCATCAGGTTGATTCAATTGGGATCGATCTAGCGTTTTCCTTATCGTTCTCATTCGCGGTGTTACCCGCGGTCCATAGTTCGGCTCGGCCGGCTGAAGTAAAAGCACTCGCCGGTGGTTCACGTTCGACGCCCGGCTGCATCGCCGAACTCGCGCGGGGCAGCATGTCGAACGTCTCGGCAACTTCCTCGATAACCGCGCGGCTGATCACTGTTTCGCCGGCGGCGTAACCAGCCAGCAACGCGTTGTCACAAAGATTGTTGATGTTGCGTGGAATGCCTTCGGAACAGCGGAAGATGTAATCGACCGCGGCCGGCGAGAAGATGTCGGTCCGTTCCGCGCCGGCGACGAGCAAGCGGGAAATGATGTAACGATCCGTCTCTTCCACGTTTGGCAAAGCCTTGATCACGCAACGTAAAGCTATGCGTTGTTTGAGTTGGCGCAGGTCCGGATTGTTGAGCACCTCGCGCAACTCCGGTTGGCCCGTCAGGATGATCTGCAACTGTTTCGCGGTGTTTGATTCGAAATTCGAAAGCAATCTGATCTCTTCAAGCACGTGCGGCGACAGTCCCTGCGCTTCGTCGACGATCAGCACCGTGCGCAACCCACGCGAGTGACGCGATTCGAGCGCGCGTCCCAACTCGAGCAACAACTCGGATTTTGTTTCCCACTTCTGCACGTCGAGCAATGTCGCAACGTGCTGGTAAAACTCCGGCACCGACAGGCGCGGATTGAAGATGTAAGCCACCAGGACCGTGCGGTCGAGCCGCTGCATCATCCAGCGCAGGATCGTCGTCTTTCCAGTTCCTACTTCACCCGTCACCACCACCAGTCCCTTGCCACTCTCGATTCCGTAATGGAGATTGGCCATGACCTCCGTGTGCGACGGCGTGAAGTAGATAAAGCGTGGATCGGGAGTTAGCGCGAAGGGTAACTCTTTTAATCCATAAAATTCTGCGTACACTCTTTAAACCTCCAGTGCGTTCAGAACGCCCCGCGGGGAATTCTCAAGCGCGACCTGACGACTGCATCAGGAACTCGAAAACGTGAGTCAGCCGCAGCGCCAGCGCCAACAGCGGAATACTCACAATCGTTGCCACCACACCCGCCGCCAGCAGCAGTCTGCGTCGTCTGGGTAACGATCGCGCTTCTTGCGGGGTCATCAGTTCAGGCACGGCGATCAGCACCGGCAATCCAGTGTAATGACGTGCATCCTCGGTTGTCTGAATTGTCAGCAGTAACGGAATCTCGAAGATGCCGGCGAGCAGCAGTCCTAAGGCCAATCCGGCGGCGACTGCCATGGCGACCAGCAGCAAACGCTTCGGCGCGACTGGTTTGGCCGGAAGGTTCGCGGGGTCAATGACGGCGATACCCTGCGCCTGCTGTTCCTGGGCGGCCTGCGTGCTGAGAGCGATCTTCTGCTGCTCATCAAGCAGCTTGTCGTACGCGGTCTTCTTCGTCTCGTATTCGCGATCGAGGGCCTGCAGTGCGACTTCCGCGCCAGGCACCGCGTTAATGCGATCCGAGATACTCGCGATCATCTTATCGGTCTCGCCAAGCTGTTTCTGCTGACGCACGATCTCGCTGTCGAGGTTCCCGATCTCCAGTTTCATGGCGCTGATTTGGAGGTCCGGGTGGTCTGTCAGCCTCTTACGTCTTTCCTCGATGCGCGCCTTCCAATCCGCAAGCATCAAGTCCATGTCTTTGTTGACGGAGTCGATCTGGGCTTCTTTCGCAATCACGTCGGGATGTTTCGGTTTGAGTTGAGTTTTCAGTTGCTGCAACTCGCCTTGAAGGTCTGCTTTTCTCTTGACCAACTCAGCCCATGCGGGAGTGCTCTTCGGATCGGTCAGTTGTTCGGCTGCATCGCCGATCATTTGGTCAGCTGACTTCTGCATCAGGCCCAACTGCGAGGCGAGTGATGAACGTCGATCCTGGAGCCGGCCGATTTCCGTGATGAGCGTCGTCTTCTCTTCGCGTAATCCGGTCAGTTGACCAAGCAAAGACGGGTTGTTCGACGGCAGGTTCGGCAGGTTTTGCTTCATGAACTCGAGACGCCTGCTATCGATCCCGTCGAGTTCGCCTTTGGTTTGTTCGGCCTGGTTATTGATGAACTGGAGCGCGGACTTCGCGTCGTTGACCTGCTCCGCCGCCTGCACGCTGATGTACTTGCCCGCGAGTTCCGTCGTGACCGCCTGGGCGATGCGTGGATCGCGGTAGCGGTAGCTGATGTCGAAACCGTTGGTGATGTCGTTGCGCGAGGTGTTGACGTCGACCTTGATGTCATTGCGGACCATCGCGATGATCGATTCCATCGGCTCGCCGCGTCTTCGCTCCATCGCATACAACTCGTACTTTTCTACGAGCGGCTCCAGCGAACTGCGGCTGGTGACGACCTGCGAAATACCGGACAACTGGCGCGTGAGTGCGTCTTCCGTGCCCTGCGGAACTACGGACTGCGGCAGCGTCGAGGGCTTCACCACGATCAGCGTGCTCGACTTATAGACATCAGGCAGCTTGTAAATCACGTAGCTGGCCGCGATGGCTACGGCGAAGACCGGAAGAATGATCAACCACTTCCGTCGCCGCAGGATCTTCAGGTATTCAGCCGGGGTCCGTTGTCGAAATTCAGCGCTCATATCGCACTCCTCATCTGCTTCACTGTCCCGCTGGTCCAATCAGTTGGGTTGGACCAACGGTAAAACTTGCATTCAGGTCAAACTGCTTACAAAGACGACAGCGCGTGTTTCGCTTCGTCTGCATACGGAAACGGTTTCTGTTCGCCGAGTCGCAACGATGCTTCCAATGCACGCCGCGATCCGTCTTTGTCGCCCTTTTCTTTCAACGCCATGCCGAGATGGAACTGGTACGTCGCACTCGGAGTGCCCTTGGCGGTACGGGCCACTGCTTCGTCGAGGGCCACCGCTTTTTGCAGCTGATCGATCGCCAGGTCGTAGAGGTTCTTTTTGTAGTAGACCCAGCCGAGCGTATCGATGAAGCCCGCAACGTTCGGGTTCTTCTGGACCACACCCTGGGCCAGTCGTAGCGCTTCGTCGAGGTTGCCTCTGCCGGTCATGGCATAGAGCCAGGCAAGATTGTTGGCGGCGAAAACTGAGTTCGGATCTTTCTCCAGCGCCTTGCGGTAGTTCTGTTCGGCTGCGTCGAAATTCTTGCGGGAGTCTTCGAGCATCCCGATCAAGGTGTAGACCGAGGCGTTGTCAGGTTTGATGGCCAGAATCTTCTGATACTCCGCAATCGCGCGATCTTCCTGCTTCGCGCCGATGAACATTTCGCCCAGCGCGGAATAGCTGGCGATGTAATTCGGATCCAGATCCAACGACTTGCGAAACTCTGCTTCGGCAGACGACATGTCTTTCTGCAAGCGGAATATCTGTGCCTTGAAATAATGAAGCATCGCGCTGTTTGGGTTCGACGCGAGCAGTTGGTCCACTCGTGCCTGTCCCTTGTCGAGCTGGTTGTCTCGCGCGTAGAGCGTGAGCAGACCATTCAACGCGGCGAAGTTCGTTGCGTCCACCTGGGTCGCCTGATCGAAAGCAGCGAGTGCCTCTTCCTGTTTGTTCTCTTGCAAGGCCAGGAATGCGAGACTGTTATAAACGTTCGGATCCTTCGGGGCGATTTGCTTAGCCAATTCGAAGTCCTGACGCGCTGCGGCAAGGTTCTTCAACTGCATTTGCGCGGTACCGCGCGCGAGCAAAGTCTTTTCCTGAATCTCACCGAGCACCTGCGGTGAGTTTTCCCGGTCGGGCGCCGTCTTGCTCAAACGATTCAACAGATCGGTCGCGAGCGTGATCGCTGATTTCGCCGCGTTAGTGTCGCCGCCAAACAACGTGAGTTGAAGCTGCATCAACTTTCCGGGCAGATAGTCGGGATAATTCTTGTCGAGTTCACCGGCGAACGCCCGCGCCTGATCGGCGAGGCCTAAACCGAACTGTGCCTGGGCCATGTAATACAAGCCCAAGCGCGAGTTTGGTTCCTGATTTAACACGTCCTTGAGATCTTCGATGGCAGCTTTCAGACCTTCAGTTTGTCCGCCCTGGGCTCGCATGCGAGCGCGCAGCAGTAACGCCTGCCGGTCGTGCTTGTCTTTCTTCAGCGCTTCGTCAATCTGCGACAGGGCGCCTTGAGAGTCGCCACGGACCAACAGAATCTCAGCCAGTCGATAGCGTCCCTGAACATAGTCGGGCGACTTCGCGAGCACGTCCTGGTAGATCTTGACGGCTTCGTCCATGCGACCGACGCTGGAATAGAAGTCGGCGAGTACAACCTGGCTTTCCGGTTTATCGGAGTCCAGTCCGGCCAGTGCTTTGAACGCGGCCTCAGCTTTATCCAACTGCTTGTTGATGAGATAGAAACTTGCCAGCACGAAGCGCGCATTGCGGTCGTCAGGTTTGACTTCGACCGCCTTGTTCAATGCTGCTTCAGCTTCGCCGAGGCGGTTTTGCTGGACCAGAAACTTTCCGTACTCGCTGTAGGCGAGCGGAGAGTTACCGTCAATCGAGATCGCCTTCTTGAATGTCTCTTCGGCTTTGACGGTTTCCCTGGAGACGATGTAAAAACGCGCGAGACTGAGGTACGACTCAACCCGCTGCGGATTCAACCCGATGGCCTTGTTAAGTTCTGCAAAAGCCTTTTCACGATCGTTTTGAGCAAACAGGATGCTGCCCATCAGGATGTGACCCTCGATATGGTTCGCGTCTTTTTCGAGAGTCTCTTTCGCGAGACGTTCAGCTTCGGTGAGGAGTTCAGGATGTCCCTTACTCGCGGCCAGGTAGTAGTTGGCGAGCTTCACCTTCGCGTCGAGATTATTCTTATCAAACTCGATCGTCTTCTGAAGTTCGCTGATCATTTCCGGAAGGCGCTGTAGACCTTCGTAGGAGCGAGCGAGACCCCAGTGCGCGGGGCCGAAGCGGTCGTCAATCTGGAGTGCATTGCGAAACTCCAGCGACGCTTCCGTGTATTTCAGAGCCTTCAGGTGCTCCTCGCCACGTCTGGTATGTTCGGCTTTGGCTTTTTCGGGATCAGTGCAGCCGCTCAGGGAAACAACAGCGGCCAGAAGAATGTATAGAAGAATCCGGGTATAGCGGAAACCGCAGCACTCAGTTTTCATTTTGTGTTCTACTCCGTCGTTCACTGCTCAAAGGAACAGCAAATCCGTGTTTCTGCTGCTTCGTAATGGCGGGCAATTGCCATAAACGACCCAGCGGTTACATCTATTGCTAAATAGCCAATCCCAATCCCATTCCGATCAATTGGGAACAAATTCCGGTAAAGCTGCTACGGCGCGCGCGGATACGTCCAACGCCGCCTGCAGCGCAGAATCCTCCGACTCACCCATGGGCACGGTAACTCGTACCATAGCGCCGTCAGACCTCCGCAACCGTACGCTGTCGATCACGGTGTAGACCTTTCCCCAGTATTCACTGGCTACCGTGCGGCCGCGACCCTGGTACCAATAGAGCATCAGGCTCCGATAGTCGCCGTTTTGGATTACATACTTGTTAGCGGCGAACTGCGAACCATCCGGCAACGGAATCATTACCTTCCCTGGCTCGCTCAAAGTCCACCCGGAACCAGGCAAACAGTTCAACGGGCTGTGATACGACGCGCCTTCGCGCTGGCTCGCGTAATAACCAACGTAGAAATTCGCCGCCAGGCCGTCGGGCCGGCGGTAGTCACGCAGCAAATAGTCGCTCGCGCGCAACACGGCCATAGTCGCGTCGTCGATTACCTGGTCTGGCCGGGCACGGCGCCACTCGCCCATTTGCTGGGGAAAGTCCTTGAGCTGTTTCCGGTCCACATGCGCTTCGCCAAGATAGGCCCAGGCGTTAACGACAACGCCGACCACCACAATGGCAATCAGAAACGCTGCAAAGCGCAAGGAAGGTTTACTCATTCTGTTCCCTCTGCTGGAACGACCTGGGTCCCGGTTGTTGCAACGCTGGTTGTCGTTGTTACTGCGCTCCCGTGGTCGCGCGGAGTCCTCTCTTCCACTCCGGAAGTTTCAATCGGTTTCTCAGGAGCTGGTGACGGTTTGAAGCGATCCAGAACCCATCCAACGCCAAACAAAAGCAGGAAAGCGACGACGTAAATCGCCCAACCCGAGAAGGAGTGGAAAAATCCATCAGCAACCTGTGTTCCATAGTAGTGCGACAGGATGCCGGTGCCGCTAACGCGGGCGGCGTTAGTTAAAATCGCAATCGGAACGGCCGAGACCACAAGGATCGTGGACCGCCAGAACCCATAACTCCGCAGGAAACCAAACGTGCCACCCTTGCCGGAACCGTCCGTTGTTCGCGGATGCGTAAAGTAAGCGAACACTACCGCCAAAGTGACGAGCGTCATAAGCGAACGGATTCCGCTACAGGCCTCGACGACTTCCAGCTTCCTGGTTTCGATACTGTTCAGGGGTTTCAGCTCGATGACGTTTCCCTGTCGCAACACCGGAATCCCCAGCGATTGCATGGACCAAACGGCGCATCGGGAGGCAAACAACTGTAACGGGAAGGCGATCTTGTTAAAGATAATGGCCGGAATCGGAATCGCCAGTACCAGGAGCGCCAGCGGTACCCACACGAATCGCAGAAAGCGCAGGCCCCAGAAGTAGATAACGGTGCCGGCAATAAGCAGAACCAACGACATACGCTGGCTGTAGAGCTCCGCGCCCGCAACGCCGATCCACAGGGAAAACAACGCCACAGCGACCGTAATCCCGCCCAACACCGTCCCTGGACGGGCCGGTTCAGCCGCGATCTTGTCGCGTTCGAGCCACAGGATGTAACCGATGATTATTGGGACCAGTAGGCCGTGGGAGTAATTCTCGTCAGACCACCAGTTAGAGGAGAGTTTCACCAATACCGCAGCATAGGTGAAAAGAATGGCAGAGATGATGGCAAAGGCGCGCCAATAATACTTGGTGGCCGAGACACTCATGTTTTAGTTTCCCCGATACGCTTCTCGCAAGAAAAGGGCAATTTCCCTTACGAAATGCAGGTTCTATTCAATTCTCTGACCCGGGGGTTTAAGTCGTGTCAAAGCTTAACGCAAAACAACGGCTGGTGACAATGACTAACATCGTCACCAGCCATAAAAGGAGAAAATCCGAAACTTGCTCTATTTCCAGAATTTAGTTGATGAACACCGTCGGAGCGTTGCTTCGCTGTCCATTAACAATCACCGTCAATTGCACCGATCCGGCGCCTTTCAGCTCCGTAATTAGCCGGACCGTCACCTGATCCAAGCCGGGCAGAACTCCCTGCTCGCCGGCAAATTCGACCGGCAAGGTGAACACACGCCCGTCATACAGTCGCCGGGCTTCCACTGAAATCGACTCGGCAAAGTTCACGCGGACCTTGTTGCCAAGATTCACGTCGTTGCCAGTGTCGAGATTCAAAGCGGAGGCGCTGATTCCCGTCGCGAACAAACTGATGCGCGTTTGTTTGTCAGAGCCGAAGTTCTGCTCTGTCAGGATTTCGAGACCGGTCGGGATAATCGTGTGACCGTTCACGACCACTACGCCGCCGTTGTCGTCGTCGTTGATCGTCATGAGCCGAGAACCGCTGCGATCGACGTTGACGACGCCCTCATAAGCGTAGCCATCCTGCGAAGTCACGATCACTTCCGCCGCGCCCAATGGCATATCCTGCGGCATGAAGAACTTCACGCCCCAAGGAGACGCGTAGAGCACCGGCACTGCGACGCCACCAACAGTCACACTCAAACCACCGACTTCATACGGCAGCGTACCGTCAGACAACAACGAACCGAACAACGTCTTCGTCGTCATCGGCTGAACGTTTCCAGCACCGGCGATCGCACCCAAACTCGACGGCGCGACGGGCGAGACTGAACTCAATCCATAACCAGTGGCCGCCTCTCCAATAGCGAGGTTGGTCCTGGTGTTGGTTGCTGTCGCTTGCGTGGCAGTCGCCGCCTTGATCGTTCCATAACGCATCAAGTCTTCAGCAACCGCGAGGCGCGCAGCGATGCGCAGCAGGTTGTTCTTAATGTTGGGAGTGCCGGCATCTTTCGCCGCCAGACCCTTACTGGCTTTCGCGAACAACTGTGCTGCCCTGATCTGCGTGTCGATCACGTTCGCAGCGCCAAACGAATTCTCTTCACTGAGAAACTCGGAATACGCCTGATCGATATCGAACA
>DATJKO010000170.1:0-3707 GCA_035491355.1 Pyrinomonadaceae bacterium | reverse complement strand
TTTCAAGGGCATCTGCTATGGTGAAGTTGACCGATTTGAGTTGCCGAACCTGGGGGCGCTGAATTTTCTGCTGCACGAAAGCCTGGGTGGTGGCGGCACGCTGTCTTTGATGACCGACGCACAGGGAAAGACGTTTTCGACCGCGCTCTTGCGTATGGAGATCGATCTACCGGAAGACGAAGCGGCCTCGCTTCTCGCCTCTGTTTAAGAATGATTCTTTACTCAGTCGATAATGGCGTAGCCGGCATTACTCTGAACCGCCCGGAGAAGAGGAATGCGCTAAACGATGAGCTGATCGCTGAGATCAAGCGCGGACTGCGCACGGCCGCCGCGGACGATACCGTCAGAGTCATCGTGATTTCGGGTGCAGGCAAAGACTTTTGTTCGGGCGCAGATCTCTCAGCGCTTCAGAAGATCGCGCAGGCCTCCGTCAGCGACAACGCAGATGACGCGAGAGCGCTGCTCGAACTCTTCATCCTGATTCGTCAGATCCGTGTTCCCGTCGTCGCGGCAGTTAAAGGCCGGGCGCTCGCCGGAGGCTGCGGACTCGCGACCGCTTGCGATCTCGTTCTTGCCTCTCACACTGCGCGTTTTGGATACCCGGAAGTAAAGATTGGCTTCGTGCCGGCTATGGTGTTGGCGATCCTTCGTCGTAACGTCTCGGAAAAGCGCGCGTTTGAGTTGATCACTCGCGGCGAAGAGATCGATGCTGCACACGCGAAAGAGATCGGACTGGTCAATCAAGTCTTCAGTGATGAGACTTTCGATGCGGACGTGAAGGGATACTTGCGAAGGTTCGCGGAAGTTAGCAGTACTGCGGTTGCACTAACGAAGAGTCTGCTTTACCAGGTGGACGGACTCGCGTTTCTCGAAGCACTGGAAACCGGCGCGGACGTGAACGTCATTGCACGCATGACTGATGATTGTCAGCAGGGAATTGCGCAGTTCTTAAAGCCGCGCAACTAGAACGACTCACTCACGCGGCTTTACGTTTTCACGCAGGAACTTGACGATATCTTCGGTCGACGTTCCCGGCAGGAAAATCTCAGCCACGCCCTGTTCCTTCAACTTCGGCAGGTCCTCCTGAGGAACGATCCCGCCAACGAGGACCAGACAGTCATTCATTCCTTTTTCTCGCAGCAACTGGACGATGCGCGGACAAAGCGTGTTGTGTGCCCCACTCAGAATCGACACTCCAACGGCGTCGACGTCTTCCTGAAGAGCCGCCGCTGCAATCATCTCGGGCGTTTGCCGTAGCCCCGTGTAAATCACTTCCATGCCCGCGTCGCGCAACGCGCGCGCGATCACCTTCGCGCCGCGGTCATGACCATCAAGCCCCGGCTTTGCTACCAGAACACGAATCTTTCGGTTCGACATATGTGTGCATTCTAACGATTAGTCCACAAATTGCCAGAGCAGACTATTCGGTTTTAGATAAGGTTTGAGCTCCTGATAAGTGAAGCGATAGCGGCCGTCCGGCTGGAGCGCCTGAATCACGTGCGGGAACCCGGCATCGTAGAGGAACACGAGGCCGTCGTTCCTGACCTCGAAGTCGTTCAGGTTTTCGACTTGAAACTTGAGCGCGTCGTGAAGATCACGTAAGTCGTTCGCGCTGATGTCCCCGCCTTTCAAGATCTCGGGAGTAGAGTCTTTCAGCTCCTGTTGCAGCTTGGCATCGACCAGACTCGCGAGTTCGGCCAGCTTTTCGGCTACGAATACATCGCTGGCCTTGACTACCGTGCCTCGTCGCAAGTCGATCGTAAAGTGTTTATGGTGCGTGTCGGGATATGCGGCGGAGCCGGTTTCCGTAAACGTAAGGTCGAGAATGTGGTTCTGATTGTAGTTGACCTCGTAGAAGAACTCCTCGAGCCATTGATCCTGGCGATACTCACGAAGGCTCGTTTCGAAGATATTCTTGAAGTCGAGAATCGCGCGGACCTTGCGAAGCACTTCCTGGTTGGGCAATCCGGAGATGACGGGATAAGCCACTACCGCTTTGCGCCGATCCGGAAAGTTCCTCGCGACCTCACCGGTGCGAACGATTCTGATCGTGCGGCGGGTAATCGTAACGCGATCGCCGGCAGGTTTGTTGCGCGTTTGAGCCGGTGCGAGCGAAGTTAAGAGTGAGAAAGCGAGCAGTGACAGGCTGATTCCTGTCTTAGTGGCAGCCTTGTTGTGACCACTGATCAAAACGCAGGCTCTTCGTAGATACCGTAAACGTCGCGCAGTGCGGCGCAGATTTCACCGAGCGTCGCGTAGGCGCGTACGGCTTCGATCGTGGTCGGCATCGTGTTTTCGTTCTTGTGTGCGGCCAGCTTCAGATCGTCAAGAGCGTTTGCCACGGCGCCTGCATCACGTTTAGCGCGAGTTTGTTCGAGTCGTTCGACTTGATGCGTGCGCACTGACTCGTCGATCACCAGAATCGGAATTTCTGAAGGCTCCGCGGCCATTCCATACTTATTGACGCCGACGATCACTTGTTCGCCGCGCTCGACCGCCTTCTGATACTGGTACGCCGAATCCTGAATCTCGCGTTGCGGGAAGCCCTTTTCGATCGCGGCGACCATTCCGCCCATCGCATCGATCTTGCGGAAGTAGTCGAGCGCCTCATCTTCCATCTTCTGCGTGAGTGCTTCGAGATAGTAAGAACCCCCAAGCGGATCGATCGTGTTCACGACGCCGGTCTCTTCGGCGATGATCTGTTGCGTGCGGAGCGCAATCAGCGCCGCGCGATCTGTCGGCAGTGCCAGTGCTTCGTCGTAAGCGTCTGTATGGAGACTCTGAGTGCCGCCGAGTACGCCTGCGAGAGCCTGAATGGCCACGCGGACGATGTTGTTGAGCGGCTGTTGGACCGTTAGCGAGACGCCCGCTGTTTGCGTGTGGAAACGAAGCTGCAACGTGCGCTCGTGTGAACTGCCGAAGCGGTTCTTCATCTCGCGTGCCCAGATCCTGCGGGCGGCGCGATACTTCGCGATCTCTTCGAAGAAGTCGTTATGGGCGTTGAAGAAGAACGAAATGCGCGGTACGAAGCGGTCGACTTCCAGACCGGCAGCTACGCCCCAGGCGACGTATTCGATACCATCGCGCAAAGTGAATGCGAGTTCCTGTGCGGCCGTGGCGCCAGCTTCGCGAATGTGATAACCGCTCACCGAGATCGGGTTATAACGCGGCACATGTTCTGTGCAGAACTCAAACGTGTCGACTACCAGCTTCATCGCCGGCTTGATGGGATAGATCCACTCTTTTTGTGCGATGTACTCCTTAAGGATGTCGTTCTGAAGCGTGCCCGATATCTTGGCCCAGTTCGCGCCCTGCTTTTCGGCAACGACCAGATACATCGCCAACAACACTGACGCGGGCGCATTGATCGTCTGCGACACCGTGACTTGCTCGAGGGGAATGCCGTCGAACAGCACCTCCATGTCGGCTAGCGACGAAACCGCCACGCCGCACTTTCCGACTTCACCTTCGGAGAGCGTCGAGTCTGCGTCGTGCCCCATCAACGTCGGTAGATCGTAAGCGACGGAGAGTCCGGTCTGACCCTGTTCGAGCAGGTATTTGAAACGTGCGTTGGTCTCTTCCGGCGTGCTGAAACCGGCAAACTGGCGCATCGTCCAAAGCTTGCCGCGATAACCGGTCGGGTGAATGCCGCGCGTGTAGGGAAACTCTCCGGGAAACGAGATGTCGCGCGAAAAGTCGACGTCCTC